>JAUVJB010000045.1 GCA_030592465.1 Bacteroidota bacterium
CCGGAATTACTTATAGGAGATTTCAAAAGATTTACAAGCAAAGCAATTATAAAAGCAATTATTAATAACCCAAGAGAAAGTAGAAAAGAAATACTGCTTGAGCAATTTATAAAAACAGGTGCAAAATCTTCAAATGTAAATAAATATCAATTTTGGAGGCATGATAATAAACCAATAGAATTATGGAGTAATAAAGTAATAGATGAAAAAATTAATTATATTCATAATAATCCTGTAGAAGACGGTTTGGTTTTTAGACCTGAAGACTATATTTATAGTAGTGCAAAAGATTATAGTGGTGAAAAAGGAATATTAGATGATGTTATTGTTATTAAATAAAAACCACACGATGCAATCGTGCGGTAGCGGGGAATAATAAAAAACATGTCAGGTCTCGGCAATTTAAAATTGAAACTACGCCCTAATTGGGGCGTAATAAAAAAACCACGTAGTGGTAATCTGTTTATAGCACAGAGTTTATAAATATTTTAAAGTGCCGTAGGTACGTCCTGTTTCAATATTTAGATAGTTTTAAAATTTATCGGACAACAATAATATATATTATAGTATTTTGTTTGTTTTGGAATTACAAGTATAATATGTTGAATATTAATATATGAGACATGTAAAACTATGCTTTTTCAAATTTCTTTTAATTGATTTTCAAACAATTATTAAGTGCAAAACTTGAGTATTAATAACAATATAAAAATTACAATAATGTTTTTAGTAAAAAGATGTGCCTCTATACTGTATTTAGTTATTGGGATTCTATTATTTTCATCATGTAACACAAAAAATGAGAATAAAACCACTGATGGAATAATCCCTGAAAGTAAAATGATTACAATTATAACCGATTTACATATTATTGATGCTACTATAAACATAAAACATATTAATAAAAGAAATAATAATAAAAAAATTACAAAGTATTATAATTATGTTTTAAAAAAGTACGGTTATAATAGAATACAGTTTAACAAGAGCATAGAATACTATTCAGGTGAGCCTGAAAAATTAGATAAAATTTATGATAAAGTACTTGAGGAATTGAGTAAAAAACAAGTAATGGGTAAAAAGGAAAAATAATATTTAATTAGTGTCTGAAAGCTGCATTTATCCGTCAGATTTAAAGATTTAAAAGTCTTAATAAGCTCATAATTTGTTTCGATTATTCGAGATAAAGTCGATCATAATAGACGTTATTGCGAGGAGTAAGCCACCTGTGAAATCGGGTGCCCACAAAGATAAATGACAATAAAAATATATGCTTTGAGAGGATATATTTTGCACTTCGGCAAGCTCAGTAGAGCCGTAATATAATTTGTCATTTAGCTTCGCTGTCATTTGTTGTCATTTGGCTTCGCCGTCATTTAGTTTTATTGACAATTTAAGACAATCAATAAATTTAATGACTACTAATGACAATCAATGACTACTAATGACAATATGTTAATGTTATAATTGTTTTAGAGTATATAAATTAGCTCAAATTATTACGAAGCAGAGTATAGTTGTCATTAGTAGGAAGAATCCTCAAGCATCGGGAAAGCAATCTATTGATTTACAGATTGCTCGGATGATGCCATTTGCGGGTATTACTTTTGTTTATTTAGACTTTCGGATTACAATCCGAAAGAGCGGTAAAATTTAAGTTGCAAACTTAAATAATAATCGTATATAATCTTTGCAAGAGAACGCCAAATACTGCGTTATTCTCGTTTTTGAAACAGTCATTTACGAAAGTAAACTCCTTGATTTCAAAAGCTTCGAAAGCCTTGTCTTTGACGCTTTCTTATCAAAGATTTAAAAATATGGAGTTTCCGTGCAGACACTATATAAATATAAGTTTTTAGAATAGATTCAGATAAATTGAAATATTTTATTTATGGAACAAGATTTTGATATAAGAGAAAACAATATTCCCGAAAGTGTGCAAGAGTTTGAAAACAAATTAAGGCCCTTAAGTTTCGATGATTTTAACGGACAATATCAAATTGTTGAGAATTTAAAGGTTTTTATTCAAGCCGCAAAAATTAGGGGTGAGGCTTTAGATCATGTTTTATTGCATGGACCTCCGGGTTTGGGTAAAACAACTCTTGCACACATAATTGCAAACGAATTGGATGTTGGTTTTAAATTAACTTCAGGTCCTGTGCTTGATAAACCCGGCGATTTGGCAGGTTTATTGACAAATCTTTCTGAAAATGATGTTCTTTTTATTGATGAAATTCATCGGTTAAATCCAATAGTTGAAGAATATTTATATTCGGCTATGGAAGATTTTAGAATTGACATTATGATTGATAAAGGTGCAAGTGCACGTTCAATACAAATAAAATTAAATCCTTTTACTTTGATTGGTGCCACAACCCGTTCGGGATTGTTGACAAGTCCTTTACGAGCTCGTTTTGGTATTACTTGCCATTTAGAATATTATAATTCCGAAGTTTTAAGTAAAATTGTTAAAAGGTCTGCAAAAATATTAAATGTGCCGATTACAGAAGATGCTGTAAATGAAATTGCTTCACGTAGCAGAGGAACGCCGCGAATTTCAAACTCATTATTAAGTCGTGTGCGTGATTTTGCTCAGGTTAAAGGTACAGGTTCTATTGATATTAAGATTACTCATTTTTCATTAGAAGCATTAAATATTGATAAGTATGGTTTAGATGAGATGGATAATAAGATTTTGCTTACAATAATTGATAAATTTAGTGGCGGACCTGTGGGAATTTCTACTATTGCTACTGCAGTCAGTGAAGAAGCCGGTACAATTGAAGAGGTTTATGAACCGTTTTTAATAAAAGAAGGCTTTATTAAAAGAACTCCGAGAGGGAGAGAAGCAACAGACAAGGCATATAAACATTTTGGTAAAATAAATTTTAATTCTCAAACTTCAATGTTTTGATTTTTTTTTATTTTGGAACAAGACTACTTAAAACAAAAATATAGCTTAATGATAAAGAATGAGGCAAAACGCCTCGGTTTTATCGATTGTGGCATTTCTCCTGCGAGTTACCTTTTTGACGATGCTGTTTGTTTTAATAAATGGATAGACAATAATTTTAATGGAGAAATGTTTTATATGGAGCGTAACAAAGATAAACGCCTTGATCCTCGTTTACTTGTTGATGGAGCAAAATCCATTATTTCAGTATTATTAAGTTATTATACAGACGAAAAACAGAAATTTAATAATTCCCCGAAAGTTTCAAAATATGCTTATGGTGATGATTATCATTATATTATTAAAGATAAACTGAAAAAATTATTTCTGTTTATTAATGATAATATTGGTAAAGTAGAAGGTCGCGTTTTTGTAGATAGCGCCCCGGTATTAGATCGTGCTTGGGCACGAAGAAGCGGATTGGGATGGATTGGTAAAAATTCAAATCTTATTACAAAAAAACATGGTTCTTTTATTTTTATAGGTGAGATTATTTTGAATATTGAATTAAAATATGACAATCCAATTAACGATTATTGTGGAAAATGCACACGATGTATTGATGCTTGCCCGACAAATGCTATTGTTGAGCCTTATGTTATTGATTCCCGAAAATGTATCTCTTATCTGACTATTGAAAATAAGCAGCAGATACCTGTTGAGTTGAAAGGAAAGTTTAATAATTGGGTTTTTGGTTGTGATATATGCCAGGATGTCTGCCCTTGGAATAATAATATTTTGCAAGAACTTGTACCTGAATTATCGCCCAATAAAAAGTTATTAAATATGTCAAAAGAAGAGTGGTATTCAATTACTGAAGAGGATTTTAAAAAAGTTTTTAAAAATTCCCCGATTTTAAGAACAAAATATTCGGGTTTAAAACGTAATTTGGCGTTTATTGATGATGATAATGAAGAGTCTGCTTCGAAAAGCCGATAAGCGGTTAACCCGCCAACTGGCGGGTGGAAGATTAAAAGCTACAAGTCTGTACGTCAGTCTATTACAAAACCGCTAATCGGCTAATCCGCCAGCTGGCGGATGTCTTCGTGCCTTCGTGGCAAGAAAAATAAACTTTGTGGCAAAAAAAGACTTTTCGGAGATGACTCATTGTCTAAATTTTAAAATAAGAATACAGATAAACCAACAGAAATAGGAGTAATGTCAGGTCCTTTATCTTTTTCAAACAATTGAGTTAATGGATAAAATCCGGTAATATTAAATTTACCATAGCCAATTCGTGCAGTTATTCCGTAACGGTATTTTTGAATATTATCGATATTATATTGTTTTATTTTAATTTCTTTGCCTGAACCGTCATCACCTTTATATTTAATATGGTTATTAACAAGATAACCAACTTTAAAGCCGGCAAATATTTTAAAGCTTTTGTCTTTTCTACATGATTTATTTGTTCTAAAACGAATTTCAAAAGGTATTTCAATATAGGTAGTTGAGAGCTTGTTTTTTTTGTAGTCAATATTATCAGGTATATTTACAAAATTAACAAATCCGTTATTAAGTTCAGGTTTTGCGTCAATAAAAAAATTTTGGCAACTAACCTCAGCACCTGCAGCAAGACAAATATTTGAATGCTCTCCTGTAAAATTATATAAATAAGAAACGTTTATGCCACGTGAGTATGGTTTTAATGTTATGTTTGAAGGTGTGTTGAGCCAAAAGTCGTAATTTATGTCAACAATTAAATTATCATCTGAAAAAATTTTGATACCGGATTTTTTATCATCTTGCGAAAATAATAAATTGACAGATAATAAAAGTATGAAAGAAATTAAGTATAGTTTCATTATATAATTAATTATAAATAAACTCTAATGTAAATTTATGGAATAAAAATTAGAATAACAAAAAAGCCCTTAATAAAGAGGCTAAATTTTATTTTGAGGTGCTGAATGAGTAAGTTTATACACAAACTGTGTAAATTATTGTTATAGTTCAATTATGCACGTCAAAAAATAATATCGAATATCGAACAGGGAATTATGAATATTGAAGATACAATAAAGAACAAAAAAAAGTTTGATTTAGAAGATAGATTAATTGACTTTGCTATTAGAATAAGTGAGCTTGCAGAAGCTATACCTAATACTGCATTAGGAAAGTATTTAAAAGGGCAAATGATAAGAAGTGGTACATCGCCTGCATTAAATTATGGCGAAGCACAGAGTGCTGTCCGCCAGCTGGCGGATTGTTCATAAGTTAAAAATAGTTCTAAAAGAATTAAGAGAAACATTAGTTTGCTTAAAGATAATTGAACGTAAACCCTTAATTAGACCGGTTAGTAAATTAAGTCCAATAATCAAAGAGAGTAATGAACTAATTTCGATATTTGTAAAAAGTATAGAAACGGCGAAAAAAATAAACCAAAAAATAAAATTTGAATGTTCGGTATTATCGCAGACAGTAAAAACTTCATTATTCAAAATTCCTTGTTCAGGATTCATTATTACAATAAGTAATTACACAAATGAGAATAGATTTAATTGCATTCAGCACCTCAAAATAAAATTTACGGAAATTATTATTTATCCTTTTCGTGGATTTTAACTTAATAAAAGTCTGAAAGACTTAAATAATAATAGCTATGGGTGTAACCCATAGTAAATATATTAAATATTAAGCAAGACTGAAAGGCTTGAATATTTAAGATATATTGAAATGCAAAATTTCTTTTAATTGAGTTTCAAACAATTATCAAGTGTGAAACTTGAGTTATTTAATATTAAAAAGTAATCAAAATTTAAAAAATAAAAAATGTAAAAAAAATTATATTTATTGCAAACGTTTGAAATAACGCTTTGCCTCTCAATCATCTGTTAATAGCTGTTTATCATGGTATTAATGCTTCTTTTTAACTAAACATTTTGTATATTTGTTTCGTAATGTAATTGTCATTAATAGACCTTCCAGAGTCAGGAAGACCCGGAAGAGTCAAAGTCATTAATAGTCATTAATAAACAAAATAATAAAATGACCTCATAAAATATTATTTTGCAATTTTATATGGCAAGCGACGAAGCCAAATGACAACAAAAGAAAAACAGCATTACATTAAACATAAGTTTTAGTTGTTTATAAATTAATTAACTAAATAAAAATAATAAACACATGAGAACAAAACCGAAATTGAGCTTTTGGCAAATTTGGAATATGAGTTTTGGATTTCTTGGAATTCAATTTGGATTTGCTCTGCAAAACGCAAACGTAAGTCGTATTTTTGAAACACTTGGAGCAAAAATTGAAGATATTCCTATTCTTTGGATTGCTGCTCCTGTAACGGGATTAATAATTCAACCTATAATAGGGCATTACAGCGACAAAACTTGGTGTCGTTGGGGACGACGCCGTCCGTATTTTCTAATAGGTGCTATTTTTGCATCTTTATCCTTGTTTATAATGCCAAACTCTCCTGCTTTATGGATTGCAGCAGGTATGTTGTGGATTATGGATGCTTCTATTAACATTTCAATGGAACCTTTTCGTGCTTTTGTTGGTGATATGTTGCCTTCAGAACAGCGAACAAGAGGTTTTGCAATGCAAAGTTTTTTTATAGGAACCGGTGCAATTGTTGCATCTTTTTTGCCTTATATTATGACAAATTGGTTCAATATTGCAAATACAGCCCCAAAAGGAATTATTCCTGATTCTGTGAAATATTCTTTTTATCTCGGTGGTGCGGTTTTTATTCTTGCTGTGCTATGGACAGTAATCAGAACTAAGGAATATTCACCTAAACAACTTGAGGAGTTTGCCGAAGAATCTGAAGCTCATGTTGATACACAAGTTATAGCAAATGCAGATTCTAATTATGAAGCAAAAAAACAATTTAAAACAGGTTATATTTCAACAATAACAGGTTTAATACTTACAGGTATTCTTTATTTAATAAATGTTAAACCCGAAGTATATATTTTTTCTATAGGTATAACAATTTTTGGTTTAATTCAATTTGTCTCATTTTCCTTTTTACGAAAATCAAAAAGTAATGCGCTTACCTCTATAATGACAGATTTTAATAATATGCCAAAAACTATGAAGCAACTCGCTGTTGTTCAATTCTTTTCGTGGTTTGCTTTGTTTGCCATGTGGATTTATACCACTGCAGGAGTTACTGAGCATATTTATCATACAACAGATGCTTCTTCTGCATTGTATAATGAGGGTGCAAACTGGGTTGGGATAGCTTTTGGTATTTATAATGGATTTGCTGCCGGTTTTGCATTTCTGCTTATATATATGGCAAAAAAAACCAATCGAAAAATTACTCACTCAATATCATTATTAATAGGTGGTTTGAGTTTGGCTTCAATTTACCTTGTGCCAAATCCTTCGTGGCTGCTTCTTCCTTTTGTAGGAATAGGTTTGGCTTGGGCAAGTATTTTATCTATGCCTTATGCAATTCTTACAGGTTCTCTGCCACATAATAAGATGGGAGTTTTTATGGGAATTTTTAATTTTTTTATTGTAATACCGCAAATTTTAGCTGCAAGCGTACTTGGTTTTATCACTAAGACTGTGTTTCATGAACATGCAATATATGCCTTAATTTTGGGTGGTGTTTCTATGGTAATTGCTGCGGTGTTAATTCTATTTGTAGAAGATAAAAATTAAGGTTCTGTATGATTTAGAGTGGGTAAAAGAATAAAGTAAAAAGTGTTTTAAAATTATTTATAAATTGAATATGATTAAAATTAATGCTTGTATCTTTGATTTAGATGGAGTTATTGTAGATACTGCAAAATATCATTATCTTGCTTGGAAACGTCTTGCTAACGAGTTAGGTTTTGATTTTTCCGAAAATGACAATGAGCAACTAAAAGGTGTCAGTCGTATGACATCGCTTGATATCTTGCTGGGAATTGGTAATTTAACCTTCTCTCATGAAGAAAAATTAAAACTATCTGATAAAAAAAATCAATGGTATGTTGAGTATATATTAAAAATGACACCTGACGAGATATTGCCGGGAGTGGTTGATTTTATTAATAGCCTTAGAGATAATAATATAAAAACAGCTCTTGCCTCTGCAAGTAAAAATGCCATGACAATATTAAAACAAATTGATATGGAAAATTATTTTGATATAATTATTGATGGTACTAAGGTTACAAAAGCAAAACCTAATCCCGAAGTATTTTTAAAGAGTGCTCTTGAATTAGGTGTTGAATCGAAATATTGTATTGTTTTTGAAGATGCTGTTGCGGGTATTCAAGCTGCTATTAATGCAGAAATGCATAATGTAGGTGTTGGTACACCTACTGTTCTTACAAAAGCCAATTACGTAATAAGTAGTTTTGAGGGGCTCAATATTGAAACATTGAAATTAAATTTTTTTAAATAATTAATAGTATAATTAACTATGAATAAATATTTAGTTCTTGACGAATGGAATATAATTGAGAAAGGGTTTAAGCCTGAACATCATGAAGCTTCTGAAAGTATTTTTAGTTTGGGAAATGGAAGGATGGGACAACGTGCGAATTTTGAAGAAGCATATAGCGGACCAAGTTTGCAGGGAAATTATGTTGCAGGTATTTATTATCCTGATAAAACAAAAGTGGGTTGGTGGAAAAACGGATATCCTGAATATTTCGCAAAAGTCTTAAATTCAACTAATTGGATTGGTATTAATATATCAATTGATAATGAAGAATTAGACCTTTATAAATGTAAAGTCAGCCGGTTCTCACGAATTTTACACATGAAAGAAGGTTTTCTTGAGCGTGAATTTGTTGCGGAGTTGAAAAACGGGAAGAAAATAAAAGTTAATTCTAAAAGGTTCCTAAGTATTGTTGATACTGAAGTTGGGGCAATTCGTTATTCTATTACTCCAATTAATTTTGATGGAAATATTTCAATAGCTCCTTATATTGATGGGGATGTGAAAAATCAAGATTCCAATTATGATGAAAAATTTTGGACTGAAGTTGGGAAAAAAATCTATAAAAGTAAAGCCTGTTTGAATGTTAAAACTAAAAAATTAAATTTCCATTTATGCACAGGCATAGCTTATGAAATATTTCAAGGTAATAAGAAAGTTGAGACTAAAGCTAAAATTATTGAAAAAGATAAATATATTGGTTTTGACTTTTCAGTAAATTGTAAAAGAAATATTGAGACTGTTATTTATAAATATGCGGCAAATGTTTCGTCAGAAAATTACAATAAGGACGTATTAACATCAGAAGCAGAAAGGGTTTTAGAGCAAGCATTAAATAAGTCATTTGTAAATTTATTTGAAGACCAAAAACAAGCATGGGCAGATAAATGGAAAGAGTGTGATATTCAAATAAAAGGTGATATTGCTGCACAGCAAGGAATAAGATTTAATATTTTTCAATTAAATCAGACTTATACAGGTGAAGATAAACGCTTGAATATTGGTCCTAAAGGATTTACCGGTGAGAAATACGGTGGGGGCACATATTGGGATACAGAAGCTTTTTGTCTGCCATTTTATTTAAGCACAGCCGAATCACATGTTGCTAAAAATCTTTTGCTTTATAGATATAAACAACTTGATAAAGCTATCGAAAATGCTGAAAAGTTAGGTTTTACTAACGGTGCTGCTTTATTCCCAATGGTAACAATGAACGGAGAAGAGTGTCATAACGAGTGGGAAATTACTTTTGAAGAAATTCATAGAAATGGTGCAATTGCGTATGCAATATATAATTATGTCAATTATACTGATGATAAAGAATATTTACCTAAATATGGGTTGGAAGTTTTAATTGCTATTGCACGATTTTGGAGTCAACGCATTACATATTCTCAAGATAAAAACATGTATGTTATGCTTGGTGTTACCGGTCCAAATGAGTATGAAAACAATGTAAATAACAATTGGTACACCAATACAATTGCTTGCTGGTCAATGGAATATGCAATTAAGATTACCGATTTTGTTAAAAATAATTATTCTGAAGATTATAAAAGATTGACAAAAAAAATTAATTTTGATGATGAGTTAGAAATATCGAAATGGAAAGAAATCATTAATAATATGTATTTCCCCTATGATGAAAAAGCTGGTGTTTTTTTGCAACAAGAAGGATATTTAGATAAGGAACAAATTCTAATTAAAGATATAGATAAATCTAATTTACCACTTAATCAGAATTGGTCATGGGATAGAATATTGCGTTCCTGTTTTATTAAACAGGCAGATGTTTTACAAGGAATTTATTTTTTTGAAGAAAGATATAATTTAGAAACTATTATAAAAAACTTTGATTTTTACGAATCAAGAACTGTTCATGAATCTTCTCTTTCGTCTTGCGTACATTCAATTATTGCATCAAAAATAGGCAATAGTAAAAAAGCGCATGAACTTTATGTAAGAACATCAAGGCTTGATTTAGATGACTATAATGACGAAGTTGCCGAAGGTTGCCATATTACAAGTATGGCAGGTACATGGTTGGCTATTGTTGAAGGATTTGGCGGCATGAGAGTAAAAAACGGAGAATTACATTTTAAACCCTTAATTCCAAAACAGTGGGATTCTTATTCTTTTAATATTAGTTTTAGAGGTTTTTTATTAAATATAGAAGTGTTAAAAAAACAGGTAATTGTTACAAATAATAGTAGTAAATTTATAGAAATAAATTTTTTTGGAAGTAACTATAAAATACTGTCGGGTAAATCAATATTTGTAAATCATTAATTATAAAATTTTACAAAATAGCATCAAGTTTAGAAGCTAACACATTTTTTGGAACTTCACCAACTTGTTTATCAGCAATTTCACCGTTTTTAATAAATAATATTGTTGGAATATTTCTTATGCCAAATCGTACGGCAATATTTGGGTTGCTATCAACATCAACTTTACCCATAACTGCTTTACCCTCGTAATCTTTAGATAATTCTTCAATAATTGTACCTACCATTCTGCATGGTCCACACCATTCTGCCCAAAAATCAATAACAACAGGTTTGTCTGATTTTAACACTTTTTCATCAAAGGTTGCGTCTGTTATTTCTATTATCATAATATTATTTTTTTATTTGTTTAAATATTAATATACAAAAATAATTAATTTAATTTGAATTCTATGTTTTGATTATTTTTTATGTATTGAATTATTTCATCAGTCAGGTTTATTTTTTTAGTTCTTGAAAACAGTTGTATCCATGTTTTATCGGCGGGGTCATATATTAAGAAGTTTAAAATAACTTGTCCTTTATTTTTTTCTGTTAGTTCCGATATTTCATTTATAAGTTTATCTGATAAATCAGATATTTTAATTTTTAATGAAATACTTTTTATCATTTTATCTTTAATATCTGCAAGCATATAAATATTTTTAATTTTAAATTCCAATTCATTATCACCCCATTTTCTTTTCTGTACATTCCCTCTAATAAATAATGAATACCCGACAGTAAAGTATTGTTTAAAATTCAGATAGTCGTTTGAGAACATCATTAATGTATATGAATCTGTGTAATCGGCAATTGTTATTGAACCATAAGGCTTACCTGTTTTTGTGGTTGCGTGTCTTACACCTGTAACAATACCTGCGATTGATATTTCTTTGCCTGCTAATTTTGGCAGGTCGTGTAAATTTGATAAATTTTGATTACAAAAGTTGTTAATTTCAAATCTAAAATCATCGAGTGGATGAGCGGATAGATATATGCCGATATATTCTTTTTCTTTGTTTAATTTTTCAAGTTTGCTCCAATCATTGTTTGAAATAGGAATTTGAGGTTTACTAACATCTTCATTATCTGTTGCGTCAAAAAGCGATTGTTGTGTGCTGTTTTTTTCATTTTGCACTTTATTACCATATTTAATTAATGTCTCAACAAAAGAAACATCTTTATTATCAGTAATAAAGTATTGACATCGTTTGAGTTTTGAAAAGTTATCTAAGGCACCTGAATATGCTAAAGCTTCAAGAGTTTTTTTACTAATAGCATGCAAATCTACTCTTTCAACAAAATCAAAAATATTAGCATAATCACCGGCATTATGTCTTTCATTAATAATATTATTAACAGCACCTTCACCTACACCTTTAACAGCTCCCAATCCAAAACGAATATTACCTTTTTTGTTAACCGTGAATTTAAAGTAACTTTCATTAACATCTGGCGGGAGAACTTCTAAACCCATTCTTTTGCATTCATCCATAAAAATTGTAATTTTTTTTATATCAGCAATATTACGACTTAGCACAGCAGCCATATATTCTGCAGGATAGTTAGCTTTTAGGTAAGCTGTTTGATATGCTACATAAGCATAACATGTTGAATGGGATTTATTAAAGGCATATTGTGCAAAAGCTTCCCAATCCTTCCATACCTTATCTGTAATTTTTTTATCAAATCCATTGTTTTTACATCCCTCATCGAACTTCACTTTAAGTTCGTCCATCATTTTTTTCTTTTTCTTTCCCATTGCTTTACGCAAAGAGTCGGCTTGTCCTCGTGTAAATCCTGCAAGTTTTTGAGAAAGTAACATAACCTGTTCCTGATAAACAGTTATGCCATAAGTTTCGTTAAGATATTCTTCCATTTCAGGAAGGTCGTAGTTTATTTTTTCTTTACCGAGTTTTCTATTTATAAAACTTGGGATATAATCCATAGGACCCGGACGATAAAGAGCATTCATGGCAATTAAGTCTTCAAACTTGTTAGGTTTAAGATTTTTTAAATGTTTTTTCATCCCGGGTGATTCAAATTGAAATGTACCCGTAGTGTTCCCACTGCTGTAAAGTTCAAAAGTCTTTTTATCGTCAAGATTAATATTATCAATATCAACATCAATACCTTTTGATAATTTTATATTTTCAATTGCGTCTTTTATTATTGATAGAGTTTTTAAACCCAAAAAGTCCATTTTCAGCATGCCAACAGGTTCAACAAAACGTCCGTCATACTGAGTAACTAATAATTCTGAATCTTTAAGAGTGCACATGGGTATGTGTTCAATTAAATCGTCGCGACCAATAATAATCCCACAAGCATGAGTTCCTGTGTGCCGTATTGAACCTTCAAGTTCTTCGGCATATTTTAAAGTAGATACAATATTTTCATTGTCAGATTTTTTTGCTTTTTTTAATTCGGGAACTTCTTCATATGCTTTTGCTAATGTGATTTTAGGAGTGTCAGGCACCAACTTAGCTAATTTGTTTGATTCTGATAATGGAAGTTTTTGAACTCTTGCAACATCACGAATAGCCATTTTTGCTGCCATTGTTCCAAATGTAATGATATGAGCCACACGATTATAGCCATATTTATTTATGACCCATTTTAATATTTTTTCACGTCCGTCGTCATCAAAATCAATATCAATATCAGGCATTGATATTCGGTCAGGGTTAAGGAAACGTTCAAAAAGCAGGTCGTATTTGAGAGGATCAATTTTGGTAATTTTAGTACAATAAGCAACAACAGATCCTGCAGCGGAACCTCTGCCGGGACCCACTATTACACCAAGTTCTCGTGCAGCACGAATAAAGTCCCACACTATGAGAAAGTATCCGGGGAATCCCATCCGTTTAATTGTAGAAAGCTCAAAGTCAATTCTTTCTTTTATTTTGTCAGTAACTTCAGGATATATATTTTTTGCCCCTTCATAAGTTAGGTGTTCTAAATAATCGTCTTCATTGTCAAAGCCTTTTGGTAAAGGAAAATCCGGCATTATTGGAGTGTGATTAAGCTCATAAACTTCAACTTTATCGACAATTTCTTGCGTGTTTGATATTGCCTCCGGAACATCAGCAAAAAGTTCTGCAATTTGTTCGGGACTTTTCAGATATTCTTGTTTTGTATATCGCATACGGGTGGGGTCGTCAATGTCTTTGCCTATCTGTAAGCAAATTAGTCTGTCGTGAGCTTCGGCATCTTCATCATTAATAAAATGACAATCGTTTGTGGCTATTAGTTTAACATTATGTTTTTTAGATAATTCAATAATTGCTTTGTTTACAATGAGTTGGTTGTTGTAAACATCGTTATCTTTATTTGGCACTTCGCTTTTGTGTAACATTAACTCAAGATAATAATCTTCGCCAAACAGATTTTTATACCATTCAATTGTTTTCGAGGCATCGTCAATTCTGTTTTCCATTATTAGTTGAGGCACTTCACCTCCAAGACAAGCGGAAGATACAATTAAACCCTCGTGATATTTTTCTAATAATTCTTTATCGATTCGTGGTTTGTAATAAAATCCCTCAATAAAAGCAAGTGATGACAGTTTTACTAAATTTTTATATCCTGTAAGGTTTTTTGCTAAAATGATAAGATGTTCACCGTATCTGTCTTCTTTAGTCTTTTTGTTAAAACGACTATTCCGTGCAACGTATGCTTCAATTCCTAATATTGGTTTTATTTTTTGTTTTAAAGCTTCATCGTAAAATTCTTTAACACCAAACATATTTCCATGGTCGGTAATGGCTAAAGCATTCATTCCAAACTCTTTGGTTTTAGCTATTAGTTTTGGAATATTTGATGCTCCATCTAAAATAGAATATTGAGTGTGAACATGAAGATGCGTAAAATTTGGCATTTGTTAATTAGTTGTTAATGAGGTGAATATATTCGTTTTGTGTATAGTACACTTTGCTTTGTAAATTTACAAAATCAATAAAAGAAATATCACTTTGTTAATAAGTATTTAATATCTTTTTTTGTGAAAGGAGAATCAAAATATATCAGCTTTGAATAAAAGCTCAATATTTATCGGCATTGAGAGGAAGAATTTTAATGTATCGGGGAAACAATATCCTGATAGTTTATGTTAATTAACAATGATGAATAAAAGGGTTTGCTTTTTTGCAGACATTACTTATTTGCCGTTGTTGTGCATAGTTGGTATTATTTCAAAGTTTCATTTGTTAATAATCTAGCGGAATGATAAACTCGTAATATATCTACCTGAAGTTCACTCATTATTCGATATACAATTTTATAATTACCCGAAATGACTTCTCGTATCATCTTATCGTTAAACTCATGGACAATCTTTTCTGAAAATGGGTTGTCAATTATTATCTGGGCTTTCTGATAGATTTTATTAATTGTTATCCCAGCATATCGAATAGAATTTTGAGCGATATAATCATAAATATCCTTAATATCTTTAATTGAAATTTCAGTCCAGACTATTTTGACCATTTGTCGATTATTACTTTAACATCATCATTTGATATTAACTTGCCTTCTTATGACTGTTTAATACCTTGTTCAACTTTTTCAATAAAAATCAACTGATCAATAAGCTCATCAATTGTGAATGAATCAGGCAAGTTATCAATAGATTGCTTTACTTTATTTTTTGTTAGCATAGCGTATATTTTTTTGTAAAAAAAACAAAATTATAGTTGTAATCCAACAAATATTTATCAATATACCAATTAGTCTGTCGTGAGCTTCGACATTCTTCATCATTAATAAAATGGCAATCGTTAGGGGCAAAATAATTATTAGAGTTTATCTAAAGATAAATTGGTAAGTTGTTTTGCATAAAATACACAGATAAATAGTTTTATAAAATAAAATAATGTTTTATATTTGCACGAAATTTAAAAATAATAATATGCCTGTAAAAATCAGATTACAAAGACAAGGAAGGAAAAAAAGACCATTCTATCACGTAGTGATAGCAGATAGCAGGGCGCCACGAGATGGTAAGTACATTGAAAGATTAGGTATTTATAATCCAAATACAAATCCTGCTACTATTGAAATAAATTTTGATAGGGCATTATCGTGGCTACAAAAAGGAGCTCAACCAACAGACACATGTCGAGCTATTTTATCTTATAAAGG
>JAUVJB010000201.1 GCA_030592465.1 Bacteroidota bacterium
AACGTAAAACAAATAAAAAACAAATAATATTTTTTTGTAAATATAGACAAATTAATCCCCAACTTTTGAACTTGATCCGTTTAAACCATATTAAAAAAAGCTGCTTATATTAAACAAACAGCTTTTTTTATTTTATCATACCAAATAATCAAATTTATTGATTACCCAAAATTAGAGGTAAGCCATCTTTTCCGCTACCTATAATAACAGTTTTAGTATTAACTGATTTTGATAATTCTATAGTAGCCTCAATCCCCCTCATCTTAAGCAATTTGTCTGTCAAACTATTATTAATAATATTATTTGATTTTGCTTCACCTTGAGCTTGAATTATTTTACGTTGAGCCTCACTCTTTTCCCGTTTTAATTTGAATTTATAAGCTAAAGCTTCTTGTTCTTGTTTAAGTTTACTTTCAATTGCCTGCTTAATATCTTGTGGTAAGTTTATTGAACGAATAAGCAGTGCTTTCATATCAATATCATTAGTTTTAAGTTTTTGCCCTGCTTCGTTAATAATATTTAGCTCTACCTCTGAACGTTTTGTTGAATAAATCTCTTCGGCAGTATATCTACCGGCAACCTGACGAACCGTTGACCTTACTTCAGGAATAACTAATTGATTTTCATAATTTACACCAAATCGTCTATGCAAGAATGCTATTCTATTATAAATTGGATTATATCTAACAGAAATATCTATGTTTAGTTGTAAGCCGTTTTTACTGAGGACATCCATTGTTTCTTCTGATTTACGTTCTTTTACATTATAAACAATGAAATCGTTCCAAGGTGCAACAATATGGAAGCCGGGAAAATACACGTTAGCAGTATCTAAACCGGTTGAAAATTGTCTAAAAACAATTGCTCTATTACCCGGGTTAAGTTTGTAAAACATACTGTTTCCAAATATAAGGAGTAAAAAAACTATTGCAACAATTAAAATAATTAGGTTCGATTGTTTCTTTTTCATAATAAAAAATTTTTTAAAAGTTTATAAAAATATAAATATACAAATTATTATTTAATTAACAAATTATTATTTAATTAACAAATTATACACCGGCTAATCCGGAAGCAACATTTTGTTGTAATCTAGGCACAATACTCATAACAGGAATATCAACACCATGAATAATTTCTTTGGCAAAAGAACCTATAAAATATTTAAAAATACCAAATGGTTGCTGATGAGTAGTAATAATAATTAAATCGCCCTGTTTTTCATTAATATAATCTATTAAACATTTGTTTTTTGATTTATCTTTACAACGAATTAGCTCTGTTGAACACTCAACACCTCTTTCGGTAATAAAATTTTCAACCTGATTGAGTTGTGTGTTTAAACGTTTGAGAATAAATTCATCGTCCATTGAAACAACAGAAACAACAAATATTTTTGCATTAAATAAACGGGCAAAATGAAGAGCATTTGTAACTTTCTCTTTTGTTTCTTTTGTCAAATCAAGGGGCAAAATAATATTATTACATTCGGGGCGAAAATGTTTACCTTTAATTGTAATAACAGGGCAATATGCTTCAGTAACAATACGCAAAGCATTAGAACCAATTATTTTCTTTTTAATATTATCTGCTGTGCTGGTACCCATAACAATAAAATCGAAATCATGTTCTTCAGATATTCTAATAATGGTATCACAGAGTTTACCTTTTCGGATAAGCACTTGTAATTTAAAATCTTTATCCTTAATTAATTTATGAGCAAATTCCAACATTTTATCCCTCAATTTATCCATTACTGTCTGTTTTTCGTCATCGGAATAAATTGACCAAAGTGGACTTGCTTCATTAATAACATGCAATAAAGAAATTTGAGCATTATTTATTTTAGATAGATTATATGCCTGTTCAAGACCTATATACGATTGTGAAGAAAAATCGACAGGAACTAATATCTTTTTTTTTGGCTGTTTCATAATTATTAGTTAATTTTACTGTTTATTTTTTATATACAAAATAAGTAAATATTATGGAACAAATCAAATCTTCTGAATTAATTCTTAATAATGATGGGAGTATTTTTCATCTTCATTTAAAACCCGAAAATATATCTGACACAATAATTCTTGTTGGCGACCAAGACAGAGTAGCTGTTATTTCTAAATATTTTGATAATATTGATTTTAAAGTTCAAAACAGAGAATTCACTACACACACCGGAACATATAAAGGAAAAAGAATAACAGTTACATCAACCGGTATTGGTACAGATAATATTGATATTGTCTTAACTGAACTTGATGCAATAACAAACATTGATATTAAAACAAGAACAATAAAAAAAGAACATAAATCATTAAATTTTATTAGAATAGGTACATCAGGAGCTTTACAAGGCGACATTCCTGTTGATACTCCGGTAATATCAAAAATGGCTATTGGATTTGACGGATTGTTAAATTTTTACGCAGGTAGAAATGAAGTAAGTAATCTTGATATTGAAAAAGCATTTATTAAACATATGAATTGGAACAAATTATTAGCTAAACCTTATTTTGTTGACTCATCAGAAAAATTGTTTAATAAAATTGGCAAAGGAATGAGAAGCGGACTTACTATTTCAGCTCCCGGATTTTATGGTCCACAAGGCAGAGTGCTTCGTTTACCTATTGCCGATCCTGAAATAAATAACAAGATAACGGCATTTCGCTATAACGATATGAAGATAACTAACTATGAAATGGAAAGTTCTGCCATTTTTGGTTTATCAAAACTTTTAGGTCATAATGCAGTTACTGTTTGCAATATAATAGCCAATAGAATTAGAGGCGAATATAGTTCAAATTATAAAATAGCTGTTGAACAATTAATTAAAACTATTTTAGATAGATTAGTTGAGTAAACTTACTATAAACGGTTATAATTTTAACATAATATCATAGTCATTGATTGTCATTGATTGTCATTAAATTGTCATTGATAGTTATTGATGGTTTTTGATTTATTGATGGTCAATAAATTGTCATTGATTGCTTGCCCCGTAGCGAAGCGTATCGGGGTCATTGATTAGATTTTTCATCCGTCAATTGACGGATAGGGACAAAAACGTCTAATTACAAGTAAAAAAAACGTTTTTAAGTCCTGTCCGCCAGCCGGCGGATTGAAAAGTTTTTAACAAACGAATCTGCGAAGTTTTATTATTTGATTTAATCCCGAAGCATCAGGATTAAACCATGAGCAAAGCCACAAATGACCCCGATACGCTTCGCTACGGGGCAGGCGGTGAAACAAATGACTATTAATGACAGCGAAGCCAATGACCCCAGTGAAATATTGCTTCGCAATTTCACGGGGCAAGCAAATCACATTACGCAAATTATAATAAAAAATAATCGGATAATCAAAAAAAATAGATTTTCCGATTTTTTTATATCATAATTTTATTATCTTTAAGTCGATAAGCTAAACTTATTACTTTAAATGGAAATTAAAAGAATTAGAGCACTAATTGATTTACTTGACGACCCTGATAGTAAAATTTTTGAAACAGTAAAGAATCAACTGCTCAGACAAGGTACCTCTGTAATACCGGAATTAGAAAAATCATGGGAAAGTTCATTAAATGACCATCTGCAAAATAAAATAGAAAACATAATACAACAAATTCAGTTTCAAGACACTGCAAAAGAACTTCAAAAATGGTCAGAAAACGCTAAAGACGACATCTTTCCAGGAGCCTATTTAATAGCAAAATATCAATACCCTGATTTAGAATATAACAAAATTTTAAAACAAGCCGATTTAATTAAACAAGACGTTTGGTTAGAATTGAATGAAAATCTTACAGCCCTTGAAAAAATCAAAATTTTAAATCATATTTTTTATGATATATATGGATTTTCAGGTAACACAGCAAACTTTTATGCACCTCAAAACTCTTATATTAATATTGTTTTAGAAACAAAAAAAGGAAATGCAATATCTCTCGCAATAATTTATATGTATATTGCACAAAATCTTGGTTTACCAATTTACGGCGTTAACCTGCCAAAAAACTTTATTATTGCATATATTGATAAACCTTTTTTTAATAAAGCTTTAGAAAATGATAGCGAACAAAATGTTTTATTCTATATTAATCCATTTAACAAAGGAGCTGTTTTTGGGAAAAAAGAAATTGACTTTTTTATTAAACAAAAAAAAATTGAACCATTAAAGCAATATTATTATCCATGCACAAGCAAAGTAATAATAAATAGACTCATAACCGATTTAATTGTATCTTACAATAAATTAGGCTATCCTAATAAGATTAATGATTTAAAACTTTTACAAAACATTATTAAAATTTAATTATTATTTTATTATTTTTGCATAAACTATAAACAACGGTGTCAAATATCTACAAACACAAATTACTATGAATAAAAATAATGACGAAATAGATTTAATCGAAATACTTTTAAAATTTACTAATTGGTTAAAAGGAATATGTAATAGCATTATCATGTTTTTTATACGCAATGCTTTTTGTTTATTAATTTTTATTTTAATAGGTGTTGGGCTTGCGGTTGTTACTTATTTCAGTACTGAAAGATTTTATAATACAGAAATGGTATTACAAACAAATGCTGTTTCAAGTACTGAGATGATTAATTATTTAAACAATTTTGATGTAAAATCCTTTAATAATAATTCATTATCTATCAAAAATATTAAAGCTTATTATATTATAGATAATAATAAAGATGAGCACCCTGATTATGTTGATTACGATAATGTTCAAGATACATCTATTACTAATCGCCGAATGGTGGATAAAGTCGATATCTTAATTTCTGTTTATGAAAACGCTCCAATAGATAGTATTAAAAATGCAATATTCTCATATATTAATAAGAATCATTATTTCCAAAAAGTTAATGACTTAAGAATTAAACAATTAAACGATTTAATTTCAAAAACTGATATTGAATTACAAAAATTAGATAGTGTTGAGACAATTAATTATTTTTATAAAGATCCTTATCAGAAAGAGACCGGTAAAAATATGATAATCTTAAATGAGAAAGAAATAAAGTTGTTCCATAATGATGTTCTTCGACTCTACAAAAAAAAGCAAGAAAATGAAGAAGAGCTTTTTCTTTACAAAGACATTGTTACAATAATACAAGATTTTACTACTGTTACAAAAGTTGAAAATTCATTATCAAAAAAATTAAAACAATTTATGCTAACATTCTTTTGTCTGGGATTAATTTTTTCAATTTTTGTAGATCAAAGAAATAATTTTAAAGTCTTAATTAAACGTTCGAAAAAATAATAAAGCATATTTATCGTATCGTCTCAATAATTAATGGTAAACTATACAATATAAAATCCAAAAATCAAAAATCAAAATCCAAAATAACCCCCAAAACCTAAATTCCAAATAGTTATTGAGCGAAGCCGAAATAAAAAATTAAATGATTGCGGAAAAAAATCATAATTTCGTATGCCTTTTGGATTTTGAATTTTGAATTTGGGATTTATACCGTTGAATATTATCCTACGGCATTTATTTTAATTAATACCATTACTTTTTGAGAGGATACTATTTATATTTGTAAATGCATAGTCATCTTTATAATACTATCTTATATAAATAAGCATAATTAACTTATTTATTATCAATAACAAACAATTTTTAAAAACTTTTTTAGTTATTCGCTGTTTTTAACAGCACATTGGTAAGTTTTTATACTGAAGT
>JAUVJB010000095.1 GCA_030592465.1 Bacteroidota bacterium
AGGTAAAAAATATTTTTTCGAGTTTAAATACTATCTGCAAATATGCAGACAGGTAGGATTATATCCTTAATCTAAAGGAATTATTGTTCTTCTATTAGAAAAAATTGTTGCGGAGTTGCTGCTGAACTCATTTATAATTATTTTTTTTATAAATTTTTTATATCTTTGTACGATAAAACGAAAATAGTCAGTTTTTTCAAAGATGGAGCAAAATAATTTAGAAACACGAAAAGTAGAAACAAAAGAGACAATATTACAAGTAGCAAGTAATATTTTTAAAAAATTTGGTTTTCAAAAAACTACTGTTGATGAAATAGCGCATGCAGCAAGAAAAGCAAAAGGGTCAATTTATTATTATTTTAAAAATAAGGATGATATTTTTCAAGCAGTTGTTGAAAAAGAATATCAACATTTAAAAAAGGAATTACTAAAAGTTGTTAATAAAAAAGAAAATTCTCTTTATAAACTTAAAGATTTTTTTGTAACAAGAATGAAAATAATGTATGACTCTCAAAATTTTAATGAAATATTAAACAACGATTATTTTAAATATCTTAATTTTACTAAAAATCTTTGCAAAAAAATTGAGACACAAGAAAAATTTTTTGTTAAATCAATATTAAGTGAGGGTGTTAAAAATGAAGAAATTATTATAACTGACATTGACCTTGCAACCCAATCCTTAATAACTACATTTGCCGGTTTCGAAAATCAATATTTTGTTAAAAATAACAGTATTAATGTTGTAGAAAATGAGCTTAACCAAATATTTGATATGATTTTTAACGGAATAAAAAAAAGATAATTTATTATGATAACAAAATCATTAAGTAAAGTATTATTAGTTAATATTTTGGGTTGGAAATTTGAAGGTGAATTACCGCAAATTAAAAAATATATAATCATAGTCGCACCTCATACAAGCAGCATGGATTTTTTAATTGGGCGTTTATATTTAGCCATTGCTGGTTTAAATATAAATATTCTACAAAAAAAAGAATTATTCTTTTTCCCACTTGGAAATATATTAAAATATTTTGGGGGAATACCTGTTGATAGAGGAAAAAATGCTAATATTGTTTTTCAACTTACCGAAAAATTTGATAATAGCGAATATATGACATTATCTCTTGCACCTGAAGGAACACGAAAAAAAGTAACTCATTGGAAGAGAGGGTTCTATTATATTGCTCAAAAAGCCAACGTCCCAATTGTTGTAGCATCTCTTGATTATAAACGTAAAGTTGTAGGTATAAAAAAAATAATAAAACCGTCGGGCAACATCAATGCTGATATGATAGAGATTAAAAATTGTTATAAAGATGTTACGGCAAAGCATCCTGAAAATTTTTCAGTCGGTAATATTTAAGGGCTAAATTTTATTTTCAGGTGCTGAGTGAGTAAGTTTATACACAAACTATGTAAATTATTGTTATAGTTCAATTATGCACTTCAAAAATAATATCGAATATCGAACAGGGAATTATGAATATTGAAGATACAATAAAGAACAAAAGAAAGTTTGATTTAGAAAACAGGTTAAAGGAG
Source organism: Bacteroidota bacterium (assembly GCA_030592465.1). GTDB lineage: Bacteria > Bacteroidota > Bacteroidia > Bacteroidales > B39-G9 > B39-G9. Next base: position 1,549 of record JAUVJB010000095.1, read on the forward strand.
TTAAGAGAGACTTAGTCTGCTTAAAGATAATTTCTTTAATTAAAATTAAGAATTCGGTATTATCATAGACAGTCAAAACTTCATTATTCATAATTCCTTGTTCTGTATTCATTATTGTAAAAAGTAACATCCGCCAGCTGGCGGACGATAAATTTAATTTCATTCAGCACCTCAAAATAAAATTTAGCCTATTCAAGCTGAAGCGTAAGTGTTTACCCATAAAATACTATATTGAACTTATTTTTATAAAATATTTTTAATAATTTCACGTTTTAAATGAATTAGTATAAAATATAAAATGAAAAGAACAGCTTTAATAACAGGAGCATCAGGAGGCATTGGCTTTGAGTTTGCAAAATTATTAGCCCAAGATTCATATAATGTTGTACTAATAGCAAGAACAGAAAGTCGATTAATAAAAATAAAAAAAGAGTTTGAAAAGAAGTATAATGTTGATGTAATATTTTTTTTTAAAGACTTAACTAAACCCAATGTAGTAAAAGAAATATATAACGAATTAAAGAGACAAAACATAAAAATTGATGTTCTAATTAATAATGCAGGTTTTGGTAATTTTGGCAAATTTTATGAGACAAGTTGGGAGAAAGAAGCAAAAATATTACAACTTAATATTGTTGCTCTTACACATTTAACAAAATTATTTTTAAAAGATATGGTAGAGCGAGGTGATGGGAAAATTTTAAATGTCTCATCAACATCAGCTTTTCAGCCGGGTCCGTTAATGTCAGTTTATTATGCTTCAAAGGCTTATGTTCAATCTTTCAGCGAAGCTATTGCCACCGAAGTAAGGGGTACAGGCGTAACTGTTACTGCTCTTTGTCCGGGACCTGTAAAAACAGAATTTCAAAAAAAAGTTTCTGATATTGAGCCTCATTTAATTAATTTGAATTTATCAACTCCGGAAAGTGTTGCAAGGTATGGATATCACGCATTACAAAGAGGAGACAGAGTCGCAATTCCCGGTTTATTAAATCAGTTTTTAATACATGCAGTTAATTTTATTCCGCGTACTGCAGTTATTGATATTGTGTATTTGTTACAAGAAAAGAACAGAAAAAGCAAAATAAATATAACTTCTTTTATTCCTAATTTTAAAAGGATTATTTGATAATTCAATGTACTAACTACCGATTTGAAAACTAAAAAATAGTAGTATTTCCGAACATTTTTCATAATCAGATAGAAGTAGTTTATACTCCTATTAATTTGAGGACTCATGACTAATAATTGAAACTACTCTGAAATAATTTATAGCCGATTAGCGGTTTTCCGTCAACTGACGAATCCAATTTCTAATTCACCCCGTTAGATAATAAAATTTAATAAAAAACAGTGTTTCAATTTAAATATCTAACGGGGTAAAGTTGATTAACAGATAAAGTAATAGCATAACACTTAATTTAAATTGTAAACTACACCCTGTGAAATAATCCCGATTGTTCGAGATTGTTTTGCCATTATGAAATATGCTTCGCATTTCATTTGGTAAACATTTCACAGGGTAAATATGAAAGATGTCAAAATTTCATGGCTAAATTTAATTTTATTCAGCACCTCAAAATAAAATTTAGCCAATTTCATTAAAAAAACTTTTTATTAAATTTATTTTTAGTAAATTTGCAACCTCATAATTTTCAGGTCCAATAGCTCAGTTGGATAGAGCAACAGCCTTCTAAGCTGTGGGTCGCAGGTTCGAATCCTGCTTGGATCACAAAAGCTGTTATTTTTTTTGATAATAGCTTTTTTTAAGCGATATAGCTTATTCTTATGTTCTATGAAAGTCTTATTTTTTTAATATTTTTTATGATTTTCCGTCACAAAAACGTCATTGCTTTTTATGAGTAAGATAACTGCCTTAATATTATACGATTGTATTTTTAAAATTAATTATTAGAAAGTAATATTACTTCAACATTTCCATCGGCATTAATTTTGTTAAGTTTAACTTTTATAATTTGGTTAATTAACTGTTTATTAAAATCAGTTTCAACTTTAATGTAATTTTCGGTAAACCCATACATTTTACCATTATCATTTTTTGATTCAAACAAAACATTTTTAAATGTATTAAGGTGTTGCTTGTAAAAAGTTAAACGTTTTTTCTCGGAAAGTTGATGTAAAATTTTGCTTCTTTCTTTGCGTATATTAACAGGCACTTTATTGTCGAATGTAAGCGCAAGAGTGTTGTCTCGTTCAGAATAGGTGAAGACATGAAGATAAGATAAATCTAAATTGTCAATAAATTGATATGCTTTTTTGAACTCGTCTTCGGTTTCACCCGGCACACCAACAATTAGGTCGGCTGCAATACATGCTTGCGGCATAATTGATTTAATGGTATTTATTTTTTCGCTGTATAATTCAGTAGTATATCGTCGATGCATTAGTTTTAACAAGTTGTTTGTGCCACATTGTAAAGGAATGTGAAAATGAGGAACTATTTTGTTTGATTGAGCAACAAATTTAATAATTTCGTCGGTTAATAAGTTTGGTTCTATCGACGATATTCTAATTCGTTTAATGCCTTCAACTTTGTCGAGTGCTTTAATGAGGTCAATAAAAGTTTCATTAGTGCTTTTGCCAAAGTCTCCGATGTTTACACCTGTTAAAATAATTTCTTTAACATTGTTGTCTGCAAGTTTTTCAGCTTCTTTAATAATTTCTTTTATTGGTGCGTTTCTGCTTTTCCCACGTGCCAAAGGTATTGTGCAATATGAACAAAAATAATTGCAACCATCTTGAACTTTTAAAAAACTACGTGTTCTGTCGCTTAACGAAAATGCATGATGGAAACAAGAAATATCTTTTACGTTAGTATGTATGTTTGTGATGTCAGAATTGTTTAAGTAGTTTGAAATATTAAATTTTTCGTTATTCCCTAATACGAGGTCAACTCCCGACATTTTTGATATTTCTTCGGGTTTAAGTTGAGCATAACAACCTGTAACAATAATTTTGGCACCGGGTGCTTTTCTGATTGCTTTGTTTATTGCCTGACGGCTTTTTTTATTGGCAATATTGGTAACAGTACAAGTGTTAATAACATAAATATCAGCTTTGTCGCTAAAATTAACTTTTTTAAATCCATCTTCAATAAATGAATTGGCAATGGTTGATGTTTCTGCAAAATTTAATTTACAACCTAATGTGTAAAAAGCTACTTTTTTCATTTTCATGCGAAAGGATAATGCTTTTTGGTGTTTTAATGGTGCAAAATTATAAAGATAAACCGGTTTTACAAAAACAAAAAGCCTTACAGTTTTGTAAGGCTCAGTAATTATTGTAGCGAGAGAGAGATTTGAACTCTCGACCTCATGATTATGAATCATGCGCTCTAACCAACTGAGCTATCTCGCCATAATTTGAGGCTGCAAATATAATATTTTCTTTTAATTTTTTTTAATGTTTATAAAATTATTTATTTATTATATGCCTTGCAAATGTTTTAAATATATAATTGTTGAGTCCACTCCGAAAAGCCCAAAAAATGATAATGTCACTAAGACCTGCCTGTGCCTGTCTGCGTGCAGCACGCACAGGCAGGCGTGTCCGCACGCAGACAGGCACCAAGCTACCAAAATTTACAAGGAACTAATTTACAATACTTTATCTTTTATGCAACTTTGTGCTTTCGTGGCAAAAAAAACTTTTCGGACTAGTCTCATTGTTTATAAACAAAAAATGGTTTATTTAAAATATTTTTTTGTATAATATAATTGAATGTTATATATTGCAAAACAACAAAATTACGGGAGAGAATTATGGTGAAAAATAAATATCAATTAGAATATATTATAAATACTTCGGAAAAGATTTTGTATAATAGATTAAGTACAGCCAGCGGCTTGACAGAATGGTTTGCAGATGACGTAGATGTACAAGATGACATATTTACATTTATTTGGAATGGTTCCGAACAAAAGGCCAAATTAATATCAAAAAAGAATTTATCATATATTAAATTCCATTGGCTTGACGACGAAGATGAGAATACTTATTTTGAGTTTAGATTAAATAAACTTGAACTCACCGGTGGTTTAGCACTTCTTATAACTGATTTTATTGAAGATGATGAGAAAGAAGATGCAATTAACCTTTGGGATGCCCAAATTTCAGAATTAAAACATATTTTAGGCTTATAAAATTATCAAAATTAGATAATTTCTGCTAATTTTACCATGTTTTTTTTAAATATATCTCAAGGGTAAAATTTTATTATTGTGACAGTGAAACGTGTTCATCTTTTAGTTATAAAATCTTGGGTTGGTCCTTTAGTGTTAACTTTTTGTATTTCTTTGTTTTTATTGCTTATGCAATTTTTATGGAAATACATTGACGATTTAGTTGGTAAAGGTTTAGATTTATCAGTTATATCTGAATTGCTTTTGTATGCTTTAGCAGGACTTGTTCCTATGGCATTACCTCTTTCAATATTATTAGCTTCGCTAATGGCATTTGGTAATTTGGGGGAGCATTACGAATTAATCTCTTTGAAATCTGCAGGTATATCATTACCTCGTATTATGTCACCTCTGATAATATTAACCTTTATTATTAGTATTGGAGCTTTTTTCTTTTCAAATAATGTTTTACCATATACAAATTTAAAAATGGGGGCATTGCTGTTTGATGTGCGAAATCAACGACCTGAGGTTAGTATTAAAGAGGGTGTTTTTTATAATGGAGTAAATGGGTATAGTATAAAAGTCGGTAGGAAAAATAAATCAAACGGTGAACTGTATAATATTATGATATATGATCATTCATCACGAATGGGTAATGTTAATGTTACTGTTGCAGATTCAGGCAGAATGGAGGTGACTAAGGATAAAAGATACCTTGTATTATTATTATATAGCGGTAATACTTACACTGAAATTAAAGAAGAAAGAAGAAGAGGTTTAAAAAAAACTCATCCATATAGACAAGACAAATTTTATGAACAGAAAATAATTCTAAATCTCACCGGATATGGTTTTAAGCGTACTGACGAAAATTTATTTAAACATCATTATCAGATGTTAAACATAAAACAACTTGAGTATGCTGACGATTCATTAAAAAAATTATTTACTGTATATAAAAATCAATTTTCTAAAAATCTTTTAAGAACAAACCTTTTTAGAAAAGAAATAAAAAACGATACAAATATTGTTCATTCTTATGATACTTTAAGTTCAACACTTAATTTCGATAGTGTTTTTAATGCTCTGTCGGTTGAGAATAAAACAAGAGCAATTGACCAAGCACTTAATTATGCAAGAACAACAAAGTCATATATATCATCAACAAAGAATGACTTTGTGCATAAGCAAAAGTGGATAAACAGGCATGAGATTGAATGGCACAGGAAATTTACTTTGGCGTTTGCTTGTTTTATTTTATTCTTTATTGGTGCTCCACTTGGTGCTATTATTCGTAAAGGTGGACTTGGGATGCCTGTTGTAATTTCTGTATTGTTTTTTGTTTTATATTATATAATTTCAATGACAGGTGAGAAATATGTAAAATCTTGTGTAATGCCTGCTTGGGTAGGAATGTGGTTATCTTCTGCAATTCTGTTGCCTCTCGGTATATTTTTGACTTATAAAGCAGCCACAGATTCTGTTATTCTTAGTATCGATTCTTATGTTGATGCAGTAAGAAAAATATTCACTTCTAAGAAAAAAAATAAGTAACTTTTGCAAAAAAAAATTGTAAGCGTTAACAGGGTTAATAAATGAATTGTTCTATTGCTTTATTGTTCAATTGTTGAGTCCACTACGAAAAGTCATCCTTCAGCTGACGGATTTCTATTATTCAGATTATCAGTCCTGAGTACTCGTGATTAATTATACTGTTTTTTATTATCACAAACCTGTCAGTTTTTTTTGGAATAGATTTAATATTTTTTATTATTCAACCAAGTTAATGAATATTCTACAATTAAGTAACAAAATGCCATATCCTCCTAAAGACGGAGGTTCTATTGCAACATTAAATCTCTCAAAAGGGTTTGCTGAACTTGGACATAAAGTTACTGTTCTAACAATGAACACGTCTAAACATTATTTTAGTGTTGATAATATTCCTAAAAATTTAAAAAGTAAAATAAATTTTTTTGATGTATTTGTTAATACTAAAATTAATCCTTTTAATGCTCTCATAAATTTATTGTTCTCTACATTTCCATATAATGCTAAGCGTTTTATTTCAAAAGATTTTAATAATAAGTTAATTAATTTATTATTAGATAATGATTATGATGTCATTCAGCTTGAGGGCTTATATCTGTGTGTTTATATTAATGTGATTAGAAAATATTCAAAGGCTTTAATTATTTATAGAGCTCACAATATTGAACACGAGATTTGGGAACGAACAACAGAACAACAAAAAGGCTTTTTAAAGAAATTTTATCTTAAAATATTAACAAAAAGAATTAAGAAATTTGAAATAAATCTAATAAATCAATATGATGCTTTAGTACCGATAACCGAGAGAGATGCTCTTAATTTTAATAAGTTGGGAAATAATAAACCTTTGCATGTTTCTCATACAGGGATTAATATTAGTGAGTTAAAACCAAATTTTTCAAATATGGAATTCCCATCTTTATTTTATATTGGAGCTTTAGATTGGGCACCTAATCAACAAGGTTTATTATGGTTTTTAGATAATATTTGGTTAAAAATTTCTGATAAACATAAAAATTTGAAATTTTATATAGCCGGTAGAAATGCACCGCAATGGTTTATTAATAAGTTAAAAAAGGGAAACATTTTTTATTTTGGTGAGATTGACGATGCTTATGAGTTTATGAATTCTAAAGCTATAATGATTGTGCCATTATTGTCGGGAAGTGGAATGCGTATTAAAATTATTGAGGGGATGGCTCTCGGTAAAATAATAATATCAACATCAATTGGTGCCGAAGGTATTAACATAACACATAATAAAAATATTATAATTGCAGATACACCTGATGGTTTTATTGATGAAATTGATAGAGTTTTAAATAATAAAGTAGTTTTTGATAATATTGGAAAAAATGCTATTACTTTTGTAAATAATAATTACGATAATCTAACTATAACATCATCATTAATTAATTTTTATAAAGGTTTGAGAATTACGTAAAGACATGGCATTGTCTTGTCTTTACTGATAATTTATATTAAATTATGATAATAATAAAAATACTATTTTGGTTATCAATAGTTGCAATTGTTCATTCATATATTGTATATCCTATAATATTGGAATTGTTATGTTTATTAAAAAAAAATAAAACACAAATTAAATATAGTGATAATAAAAAACCGCCTTTTGTTTCAATACTAATGTCGGTGTATAATGAGCAAGAAGTTATTAAGAGTAAAATTGAGAGTATTTTTAATGCAACTTATCTTTCAGATAAAATTGAGGTTTTAGTTGGTTCTGATGCTTCAACAGATGAAACAGATAAGATTTTAAGCCGGTTATCATCAAAATATAGAAATTTACATTTTTTTTCTTTTCATAAAAGACAAGGTAAACCAAACATAATTAATCAATTATTTGATAAAGCGAGAGGTAATATATTAATATTAACTGATGCAAATGTTATTTTTGATAAGACAACAATACAAAATTTAATTAAACCGTTTTCAGATAACGAAGTTGGGCTTGTAGATGCAAGAATGATTAATAGAGGATTGAAAAAGGAGGGTATTTCAATGCCTGAGAAAGTATATATATCACGAGAAGTTAATATAAAATATAAAGAATCAATTTTATGGGGAACAATGATGGGACCTTTTGGCGGCTGTTTTGCAGTGAGAAAAAATTTGTATTCAAAAGTGCCTGATAATTATCTTGTTGATGATTTTTATATAAATATGAAAGTGCTAGAAAAAGGTAAAAAAGCTATAAATAATTTAGAAGCTATTGTGTATGAAGATGTTTCGAATAATTTGAAAGATGAATTTCGCAGAAAAGTACGCATTGCAACAGGAAATTTTCAAAATTTAAAACAATTTAAACATTTATTATACAATCCGACTAAAGCCTTGTCGTTTAGTTTTTTATCACATAAAGTGTTGCGTTGGTTTGGTCCATTTTTTCTTCTAATAGCTTTTTTATCAAACATATTTTTATTTGACAATATGTTTTATCTGTATTTGTTTTATTTACAGTGTGTTATAATTATTTTGCCTTTTATTGATTTTTTATTGAGGAAAATTAATTTACACATTATAATTTTACGTTTTATTACGCATTTTTATAGCATGAATTTTGCTTTATTTATTGGATTTTTTAAATATTTAAAAGGAGTAAAAACAAATGTCTGGCAACCAACAAAACGAAACCAATAAGATAATATTAAATACTATTGACGAAGCAATAGAAGATATAAAAAAGGGGAAACTCATTATTGTAGTTGATGATGAAAATCGTGAAAATGAAGGCGATTTTATAACAGCAGCCGAGCTTATTACTCCCGAGAAAGTTAATTTTATGGCTACTTATGGGCGAGGTCTAATTTGTACATCGTTAAGTGAAGAACGGTGTAATGAATTAGAACTTGAGTTAATGGTTGGCAAAAATACATCGTTGCATGAAACCCCATTTACAGTTTCTGTCGATTTAACAGGTCATGGTTGTACTACGGGAATATCAGCACATGACCGTGCAATGACTATTAAAGCTTTAGTTGATAAAAATACAAAAGCTGAAGATTTAGGGCGACCCGGTCATATTTTTCCTCTCAAAGCAAAAAATAACGGAGTGTTACGTAGAACAGGGCATACAGAGGCAGCAATTGATTTAACAAGATTAGCAGGATTGCAACCCGGAGGCGTACTTGTCGAGATTATGAATTCTGACGGAACAATGGCTCGCTTACCTCAACTCTATAAAATAGCTATTAAATTTGATTTAAAAATTATCTCAATTGAGGATTTGATAGCTTATCGCTTAAAAAATGAAAGCCTAATTATAAGAGGTGTTGAAGTAAATTTACCTACTAAATATGGTGGCTTTAAATTAATACCATTTAAACAGAAATCTAATGGTTTAGAACACGTCGCTTTAATTAAAGGCGAGTGGGATAAGGATGAAGCTATTCTTGTTAGAGTTCACTCGTCGTGTCTTACAGGCGATATTTTTGGCTCGTTGCGTTGCGATTGTGGTGAGCAACTG
>JAUVJB010000126.1 GCA_030592465.1 Bacteroidota bacterium
CCTTTTTTCCTGATTGGTAAAGGCAGCGATTCTGTTACCAGCATTCTGTTAGATAAAATCGGAATAACATCTTGTTGAGCATCTGAAAAGTTACCTGCTTTTGCAATTATCTTATAATCAACAACTTGAATATTGTCAGGTATTTTAAGTTTCCAACTTACCGCAGTATTGCCATTGGCATCTATTGTAAAATTTTTAATAATTTGTTTATCAATAATAATGTTTTTTAATGTATCTGACGAAAACGTATCAAAAAGTTGAAGCACAGCATTTCCTGAAATTTTTTCATCAGATAAATTACTAATTTTAACAGGAAAAATAATTGTATCACCTTGTCGGAAAAAACGAGGAATGTTAGGCAAAACCATTAATTTTTTTTGAGTAATCAATTCCTTATCAATAAAGCCGTATTTTAAATCTTTTGTATGCGAAAAACACATAAGTCGCCATTTTGTAAGGGCATCCGGCATAGTAAATTTAATTGTTACATCGCCATTATCGTCTGTTTTAAGCTGAGGGTAGAAAAAAGCTGTCTCGTTAAAATTTGTTCGCGCCTTAATTAAATTCAGTTCTTCTAAAATATCAGTTTTATTTTGCAGTCTATCCTGTTCTTTGCCTGTTGCCATTGTTTTTGTATCAATTTTATCAGCTTCTCCGGGTTCTTCGTCTTGTTCAAATTCTTCTATAGGAGCTTCTGTTTGTGCAACCATCATTCTTTTAGAGCTTTTTAACATTGGTGCTCCGTAGTAACTAAAGCCAAACCAGTTAAATTTATCGTAAGTTCCATCAGGTAAGGGATAGTAATCATTAACATTTTTTTGAATAGAATTTGAAAGTGTTGAATAAAAAGTATTTGTTTTCCACGAAAGTGTAGAGCTATAATTTTTATAAATATTAAAATTCCAGATGTTTTCTTTAAACTTATCTAATGATGCATCGTACAGGTCTGCCATCATTTCAGCCACGACTTTATCGCCGGCATTGTTTTTAATTTTTATTTCCCACTCTTCGTTAGCACCGGGCAAGAGTTTATTTTTAAATGTGCTGAACTCAAAATCCAGTTTTTTATTTGTGTAAGGAACAGTAACAAGCGCATCGTGTTTGTAAATTCTGTTATCGTAAATAAAAGTGAAATGAACAGAAAAATTTCCTCTGTAGTCTTCAGTAATTGGAATTTTTATAATTTGTTGCTCATTCTTTAATTGAATTTTGTTTGAGCTTATAATTTTGTTTTTGCTTTCAATATCGTATAAAACATTTACTTTTTTTAATGATGTGCCTATTAAGAAAACAGCATTTTCTCCGGGTTCACCTTTGTCTTTAATAGTAGTAAACCAGTCAATTGTTTTAAAAGGAATTTTTTTATCATGCGGCGAATAAAGAGTGAAATATTTTTTTTTAACAATATTATTTCCAAAAACATCTTTTGAATTAATTTCAGCCACATATTTGCCTGATTTCCAATTTTTTACATCTTTAATTTTTGCTGTTTTATTTTGTTCGGTATCAAAATTAATATCAGCAGTAATATCTAATTTTTCTAAATTTGCGATAACATTTTCGTCATTAAAAATATTATTCGGGTATTTTGAACACCAATCTTTTTGAGTATAAATAAATTTATCAGGCATGTCCCACAACCTGTTTCTTAATGTAATGTCAGCATCTTTTAGTTTATATATTTTAATTTCACCTTTGGCAGGGATAAACTCATCGTTATAATTTTTCGTAATTATTTTTGTTGAAGAATACTCATCTTTATTTAATTTTTCAGGCAGGTCTAAATCAATTTTTAAAGCATTGTAACCAACAGAAATATTTTTGTCGGCAGATTGCGTTTCGCCGTTTATATCGGTTACATCAACAGTAATGCTGTAGTTAAAAGCAGCGTCTTTCGATTTTGGTATAGATAAATCGGGAATTGCAGTAAATTCAATATTAAATTCACCATTATTATTTGTTATGTCAGTACCGTTTTTAATAACAATTTTTTTGACATTAATGTATGGATAATAATATTTGGTATGCCACAAAGGAGTTCTCTCAACGGTGTATTTTACTGTTGCGTTTGTAAGATTTGAACCTGCATAACTTTTTGCAAAGCCTGTAATTGATATTTTATTATTTAAAAGATAATTTTCTTTTAAAGGATTGAATTTCACAAAGAATTTAGGTCGTTTATATTCCTCAACAGAAAAAGATACAGAGCCTCTATTGTCTTGTATTTGCATACGTCCGTTTAAAGTGTTTTTAGGAATTTGAAACGAACCTGCAAAGGTGCCAAATTCGTTTGTAGTTAAATTTAGCTCACTTATTTTTTTGTAATTAACATCTTTATAAACAACTGTGCTTGAGTAATTTGACATAATATTGTTTTTATATCCGTCAATTTCAATCACAATTCCTTTAAAATGCACTGTTTGCCCGGGACGATAAATGGCACGGTCGGTAAAGAAGAATGTTTTTGTGATAACACGTTTCCTGTTTATTTTTCGATAAGAATAAAAAGAGTTGTCTGTGCTTAAAGAATCGTTATTATGAGAAAGTTCTAATGAAAAATTTTTATTTATTTTGGTGTCTTTTATTTCAAAATATCCTTGTTTGTTGGTTACATAAATTTCACCTTTTGTTTTAATATATTTTCTGTTTCTATAATCATAACTATTATACCAAAGCTGTGCATTTACATTGCTTACAGGTTCACCTGTTGTTCTGTTTAATACATATAATTGAATTGGTCCGTTAGTTTCTTGTCGTTTGATATAGCTCAAATTTGAGATTGTAAACATATCAAATGAAACAATGTTTCCGTCATAAGAAAAATCTTTATTGTCTGCCACAATCAATACATATTGCCCTACATTTAATTTATCAATAATAAAATCGAATGAGTGACTGTTAAAATCATCGTCTTTTGGCATGCTTACTGTTGTTGCCCAAATGGTTTTGGCATTCTTGTAAAATTTATCATAAATCTCTTCGCGAGAGTAATTTCGTTTAATATTGTTTAATTTATCTTTATCGTAAGCAACAATTTTGATAAATGCTTTACTTTCGTTTTTGTAATTTATTTTAACAGCGAAATTTTTATCCGGAGCTACAATTTTTTCAAAATTAAATGTTAGATTTTTTATTTCAATTTGAGCTTTTAAGTTTTTACATTTTTCAGCTCCCTTTGTTTTGGGAAATTTGTTAATAACTCTATTGCAAATATCTCGAGCTGTTTTATTATCATATTTATAAATTGAAGTCTCTTTAAATTTACTGTTATATTTTTTTGCTCTGTTGCTATAAAATTGAGCTGTTAAATATGATATTTCCGAAGAATAAGGATTGTTTTTAAATTTAGAATGTAATTTATTTAAAGCCGATAGATATAAACTGTCTTTTTTTTGATTTACTGAAAATCGGTAAACAAAAGTTAATCGTTTTAAATCAGCATCAATAAATGCTTCCTGATTTTCGTCTTTAAGCCTGAAATTTAATAAGTCTTGTAAAACAGTAATTGCATAAAAATGTAATGATAGAGTATCGTTTGTTGTTATATTCTTTTTTGCAAAGATATTGGCATCATCAAAATAAAAATCATCTTTAAGTTGAAACATATCAGCCGGTTGCGAAACTGTCAACTCTGTTTGAGAGAAAAAATCAATAGACCTGAAAGCGAGAAAATCGTACAAGGCTGGGCGAAGTTTTTCCGATTTATTGCCTTTTATTATTATGTCATCATATTCATTTATAGGAACTTGCTGCAGTTTGTTGCTTTCATTTAACGATGCTTTATAATGGTATATAATTGTGCTTAAAATAGTATTCAAATCCCATGTGCTTAAATCGTTATTATCGAAATTTACCGTTTGCGAGCGGTTATAAAATTTCCAACGGTTTGCTTTGTAATACATATAATACATCTCGGCAAGCATTGAATGCAAAATAGCATTGTTGGGAAATGTTGATAATTGTGCTTCTTTTTTTGTATCGTTTATTAATCCGGCAAAATTATTTTCTGTAGTCAGATTAATAAATTTTATTTTATATGTCAGAGCTTTAATAAGTTGAGGAGAGTTGTTCGTTTTTTTTGCATTTTGATAAATTGCTTCAACAATTTTTAAAGCAGATTTAGGCAAGCCTTTTTTATCGAGAGAATCAACTTTTACCCATTCTTTTTTGTGTTTATCGTCTTGTTTATCTAATATTAGATTTTGTTGGTTGAACGTATCTTTAAATTTAAAACTTAATAGAATCACAAAAATGATTATGATAATCCCGATGCTCTGGGACGACTTTGGGAAATGTTTTGAATTCATGATTTTTAATTTAAGATGAATAGAAAATTTAAGAGCATTGTAAATAAAGCAAAAGTTATACCAAAATTATTAGTATAAATTTAGTAATAATTTAAATAAAAATAGATTTTTTCACTTGTTGATTATTAATAGTAATATCTTAACTTTGTAAAGTAAAATAAATTTTTAGATTATGCTAAAATCAATGACAGGATACGGTAGATCCGTATGTGAATTAGAAAATAAAAAAGTTACTATTGAAATTAAGAGTTTGAATAGTAAGCAACTCGATGTAAGTGTGAGAATGCCAAGTCATTACAAAGAGAAGGAAATTGTTTTGAGAAATGAAATTTCTAAACAACTTGTCAGAGGAAAAGTTGATGCTTCAATTTTTGTTGAGTCTGTAAATACTACAAATACACCAAAAATAAACCAATCAGTTGTTAAAAATTATTATGAACAATTGCATAATATTTCGTCTGATTTAAACATACAGGATGACAGTAATTTTTTATCTGTTATTATTGGTTTACCCGACACTCTAAAAGTTGACAAGCAAACTCTTGAAGAAGTAGAATGGGAAATTGTTTTCGAAAAAATTAAGGTTGCAATAAGCGAATGTGATGAGTTTCGCATTCAAGAAGGAACTGCTTTAGAAAAAGATATAATACAACGGGTTTATAATATTAGTAATTTGTTGTCAGAAATTGATGTGTTTGAGAATAATCGCATTGATAAAATTAAGAAAAGAATCTATAATAATTTGAATGAATTTGTTGAGACAGAGAAGATTGACCAAAACAGATTTGAACAGGAAATTATTTATTATCTTGAAAAAATAGATATTACAGAGGAGAAAGTCCGTTTAAACAACCATTGTAATTATTTTTTAGAAACTGCAAACAGTGAAGAACCTATAGGTAAAAAATTAGGTTTTATCACGCAAGAGATTGGAAGAGAAATAAATACTCTCGGCTCAAAAGCAAACAATGCCGACATTCAAAAACTTGTAATACAAATGAAAGATGAGCTTGAAAAAATTAAAGAACAAGCTATTAATGTTTTATAAAAAAAATAACCTTTTTCATGTCAGGTAAATTGCTAATATTCTCAGCGCCTTCAGGTGCCGGTAAAACCACAATAGTTAAACATTTAATTGAACAAAATTTTAATCTGGAATTTTCAATCTCTGCATGCAGCAGACCAAAACGCGAAGGCGAAGTTGATACGGTTGATTATTATTTTTTAAGGGTTGATGAATTTAAACAAAAGATAAAAGGTAATAAATTTATTGAATGGGAAGAAGTATATAAAAATCAGTTTTATGGCACATTAAAATCAGAAATTGAGCGTATATGGAGCAAAGGTAATAATGCAATTTTTGATGTTGACGTAAAAGGCGGACTTAATATTAAAAAACAATATGGTGATAAAGCTTTGGCAGTATTTGTTATGCCTCCGTCTATTGAAGAGCTTAAGAATCGTTTAACTTTACGTTCGACTGATAGCCTTGAAAATATTAATAAAAGAGTTGAAAAAGCTGAATACGAAATTACTTTTGTCGATAAATTCGATAAAATTATTGTTAATGACGATTTAGATTTTTCTTTGGCTAAAGCAAAACAAATAGTTGAGGAGTTTTTAAGAAATTAGGAATTAACCATTGAACTTTAAACTTTAAACTTTAAACTTTGAACTTTAATAACTTTACAAACTTTCAACTTTATACTCATGAAGATAGGACTATTTTTCGGTTCATATAATCCAATTCATATTGGGCATTTGGCAATAGCGAGTTATATGGTTGAATTTACAGATTTAGACCAGTTGTGGTTTGTAGTGAGTCCTCAAAATCCTTTTAAACAGAAAAACACACTTCTGCCTGACTATCAACGATTTGAACTTGTCAATCAGGCAATTGGGAATAATCATAAATTCAGAGCCTCAAACGTTGAATTTAATCTTTCAAAACCTTCATACACAATTGATACTTTAACATATTTGCATGATAAATTCCCAAAATATGATTTCGTTTTAATAATGGGTTCTGATAACCTTGAAAATTTTCATAAATGGAAAAACTATGAAGAGATTTTAAAATATCATGAATTATATGTTTATCCACGTCATAATACAAAAGATAATAATCTAATAAATCACAAAAAGGTAAAAATTGTTAATGCTCCAATTATGGAAATATCATCAAGCTTTATTCGAAAGTCAATAAAAGAAGGTAAAGACATGCAATATTTCTTACCTGAAAAGGTTTATAATTATATTACAGAAATGCGTTTTTACGAAAAATAAAGATGAAATGAAAGACAAAGAAATTAAGATATTATCAGTAAACACATCTGAAAAACGAGGAAGAAAATTTGCAGTAAAAAAATTAGTTCTTGATAAAAACGGAGTTATTAATGATGTTCATTCAGGAACATGGAACAGACAAATAAGTATAATAGGCAAAGAACATGTTGACCAATTTAAAAAATTAACTGAATGTAGAGAGATTGATTTTGGAGAATTTGCAGAGAATATTTCAGCCGACAGCATGGAAGATATTGACGTTAAAGAATTTGACAGGTTTATTATTGGAGAAGTTGAACTGGAAGTAACTCAAATCGGCAAACCTTTTCACGATAAATTCCGTGAACTTGGCAACTATGTTATGCCGCGTGTAGGAATCTTTTGCAGAGTAATTAAACCCGGCACTATTAAAGCCGGTGATGTTATGCTCCACAAACCTAAAATGTTTAATATTCTTGTCGTAACGTTAAGCGACAGAGCAAGTAAAGGAGAATACGAAGACATTAGCGGTCCCACAATAGTATCGCTTACAAATGATTATTTCACTAAAAAAAATAACCCTTTCAAAATTGAACATAAAATAATTCCTGACAATGCTGCACAATTAATAAAGATATTGAATAATGCTAAAAATAATAAAGTTGATGTTATCATAACAACAGGAGGAACAGGTATTGGACAAAGAGATATAACTGTTGAAACTGTAAAACCAATGCTTAAAAAAGAAATTCCGGGTATTATGGAAATGATACGTTTAAAATACGGGATGCAAAAACCAAATGCATTATTAAGTCTCGGAGTTGCAGGGGTAATTGACGAAAGTTTAATTTACACTCTTCCGGGAAGTGTTAAGGCTGTTAAAGAATATCTTTCTGAAATTTTTAAAACTCTCGACCATTTAATTTATATGTTGCATGGTATTGATGCACATTAATTAGTGTTTGTTTATGATTTTCGTTTTGCAAAATCGAGTACAAGATTAATGTTTGGCTCTTTAAATAAAGCATTGAAAGATTTAAAGAAATATTCACATTATCAGTAACTTTTTTTTGAGAAAACTGCAAAAAAACATATTTTTGTAAGTTAGTAGATTTGTTGAATTATTAACACATCTATTTTAGTAATCTTTTTAAGATGAAACGTCCTTGCTAAAATTTTTCACATCTAAAATCCGGTTTATCAAAATTTATTGGAGGAAAAATTTGTTTGGAATGTTCCGCATGAATTAAAAACAATTTAAATATAAACACATGAAGATTAAAACAATCAAAGCCCAAGAGGTATTGGATTCAAGAGGCAATCCAACAGTAGAAGTTGACATCGTTCTTGAAAATGGTGTAAAAGGAAGAGCTATTGTTCCATCAGGAGCATCAACAGGAGAGAAAGAAGCTGTTGAGTTAAGAGATGGTGACAAAAATAGATTTGGAGGCAAAGGTGTGTTAAAGGCTGTAGGGCATGTTAATAAAGATATTGCTCCTGCAATAATTGGCATGAATGTAACCGAACAACGCAAAATTGATTATAAAATGATTAAGTTAGACGGCACTCCAAATAAATCAAAATTTGGAGCAAACGCTATTCTCGGTGTTTCACTTGCTGTTGCTCATACTGCTGCTAATGCTCTTAATCTTCCTTTATACAGATATATTGGCGGTGTTAATGCTTCACTATTACCTGTTCCATGTATGAATGTTATTAATGGTGGTGTTCACGCCGGCAATAATGTTGATTTTCAGGAGTTTATGATTGCTCCTCACAATGCTCCCGATTTCCAAACTGCTATTAGAATGGGTGTTGAAACATTCCATGCTTTAAAATCAGTATTAGTAGCTCGCGGTTATAGCACAGGGGTTGGTGACGAAGGTGGTTATGCTCCTGAATTAAAATCTAACGAAGAAGCTGTTGAAGTTATCATTGAAGGTATTAAGAAAGCAGGATATGTTCCCGGTAA
>JAUVJB010000303.1 GCA_030592465.1 Bacteroidota bacterium
ATTTTATGAAACTTTCCACACTTAATTGTTCGGGACGCTTTAACATTATTTCATCGTTAATTTTGACATTTTTTAATATTGGTTTTAACGAATTATTTAATGTTTTGCGTCGTTGGTTAAAACTTGTTTTAATAACTCTAAAAAATAAATTTTCATTACAATTAAGTTGTTTTACCGAATTCCGCGTCATTCTTATAACAGCTGATTTCACCTTTGGTGGTGGTATAAAAACATTCTCGTTAACAGTAAATAAATATTCAATATCGTAATAAGCTTGAAGTAAAACACTTAAAATACCATAGGTTTTATTGCCGGGTTTTGCAGATATTCTTGTTGCTACTTCTTTTTGCAACATTCCAACAAGTTCAACAACAATATCTCTATTTTCAATTACCTTAAACATAATTTGACTTGAAATATTATATGGGAAATTGCCAATTAATGAGAACTGCTCTGATGAGAACTGTTTTATATCAAATTTTAAAAAATCTTTATTTATTATTCTGTTTTTTAAATCAGGGAATTCTGTTTTAAGATATTCAACAGATTCATTGTCAATCTCAATAACATACGTTTCGTAATTATTATTTTCTAATAGAAATTGAGTTAACACACCCATACCGGGACCAATTTCTAATACCTTTTTTACTTCTTTATTTACAAGACTGTCAACAATTTTTTTTGCAATGTTTTTATCTTTTAAAAAATGCTGACCTAAATATTTTTTTGCTTTAATATATGCCATTATACTTTGCGTGATTATGATTTGTAATTTTATCCGCCAGCCGGCGGATGCCTGCCCCGTGAAATTGCGAAGCAATATTTAACAGGGTCATTTAGCTTTGCTGTCATTTGTTGTCATTGGCTTCGCTGTCATTCAGTTGTAACAATTAATGACTATTTAATGACCATCAATGACCATCAATGACTACCAATGTCCGCCAGCTGGCGGATAAAATTATAACCGTTTTTAGTATATATATATAATTGTGTAAAGTTCTAAAATCTTCTTTCAAATTCAAATATCTTTATATATTTGTTTAATATTTTTATTATGGAATTTAAAAAATTATATAAAAAGATAATCAAATTAGCAATAATTATTGCTTCTTATGGCTTTATTATTATAAAATTATATCGTTATAAGGAGATTGATAATATAGTTGAACAATTTTCTCAATTTAATTATTATAATTTATTTATTTTTATTATTGTTTTATTATTAATGCCTGTTAATTGGAGCATAGAATCTGTAAAATGGAGAATATTAGTAAAACATTTAGAAAGAATTTCCTTTTTAACATCACTAAAAGCTGTTTTGTCAGGAGTTACAGTTTCAATTTTTACACCAAACAGAGTAGGAGAGTTTGGTGGCAGAATTTTTGTTTTAAGAAAAAAAAACAGAGTGCCTGCAATTTTTGCAACCATTGTGGGGAGTTTTAGTCAACTAATTATTACAATTTCAGTTGGGATAATATCGTTAATTTTGTTTTTTATTTTATTCCCTGAAAAAGTTATTGATATTAAATACAATAATTATATTTTCATCATTTTATTAGTGCTTATTAGTGTTTCTATTATTTATATTTATTTTAATATTGATAAATTTTCGAAATATATTATCAGATTACCATATATAAAAAAATTTAAAAAATACATTGAAATTATATCGTTATATAATAAACAGGAACTATCAAAAGTGTTATTTATCAGTTTAATCAGATATTTAGTTTTCTTAACTCAATTTTATTTATTATTACACGTTTTTAATGTAAATATTGAAATTGTTCCGGCTTTTATATCAATAGGGTTGGTTTTTTTAACCATGACTGCAATTCCAACTATTACCTTAGCAGAAATAGGAATAAGAGGTTCGGTAGCTATCTATTTTTTAGGAATGTTTTCTGATGAAATTGTTGGAATTGTCTCAACATCAATTGTGTTATGGATAATTAATCTATCCATACCTGCTCTCGTAGGCTCATTAGTTTTTTATAAAATTAAAATTTAATAATTATGGATTGGATATTATTAGCATTAGCAATTATATTAATGTTAGCAGGTTTAATTGGCTGTATTATACCTATGTTGCCGGGACCACCTATTAGTTTCTTGGGATTGATAGTTTTAAATTTTACACATTTTGCAAATTTTACATTTAATTTTCTACTTTTACTTGGTATAATTACAATTGTTGTTTTTGTAGTAGATTATATTGTGCCGGTGTGGGGAGTTAAAAAGTTTGGAGGTTCAAAAGCCGGTGTTGTAGGTGCAACAATAGGCTTTTTTATTGGCTTGTTTGTTTTCCCGCCTTGGGGGTTAATAGTTGGCGTGTTTCTTGGAGCTGTTGCCGCCGAATTAATTAACAGCAACGACACGAATAAATCGTTAAAGTCCGGTTTAGGGTCATTAATAGGTTTTTTATTTGGCGTGGGACTAAAATTAACATTATCGTTTGTGATGATTTATTATTTTATTAAAGAATTAATTATATGATTTACGAAATTCCTATTTCACTTGTTGAAATCGAAGAAAATAATTTTCATTTATTTGTCAGTATCACTTTTAATAATGACGAAACAGGTGAGATTATTATTGATACAGGAGCATCAAAAACAGTTTTCGATGCCAATAGATTAGAAAAATATTCAGAAAAAATTGAACTTGACGAAGATATTAAATCATCGGGTATTAATGCTAATTTAACAGATGCTCAGCTTGTAACTGTCAACGAAATAAAGATAGGTGATTTGGTTATAAAAAATTTTAAAGCTGTTTTGTTTAATCTCGACCATATCAATTCTTTATATGCAGATATTAATAATAAACAAGTTTGGGGTTTGTTAGGAGGAGATTTTTTAAATAAATATAAAGCAAAAATTGATTATGAGAAAAAATTGTTGATATTAAATGTAGAGACGCACTGACGGGTGTCTCTATTCAATAAAAATATCATAAAAATTTTA
>JAUVJB010000005.1 GCA_030592465.1 Bacteroidota bacterium
AGTTGTTAAAAGCAGCATGAATTTATTTAACGATATTAAAAATATAAAACTCAATGCTAATTTTAATAATCTTGATAATGTTTTGGTATTAGCCGATAAAGAGAAATTGCTGCGTGTTTTTAATAATCTGATAAAGAATGCAATTCAGTCAATTACTGATAATCAGCAAGGTGTTATTAATATTGATATTTCGACTGATAAGAACGATGTTTTAATAAAGATTTCCGACAATGGTAAGGGCATTGATGATGATATGAAAGTTAAATTATTTGAACCGAATTTTACAACTAAAACAAGTGGTATGGGCTTGGGACTGTCTATTGTTAAAAATATTGTTAATGATATTGCCGGTTCAATATGGTTTGAATCCGCATTAGATAAAGGAACAACATTTTTTGTTAAATTACCGGTTTGTTAATTGTCATTGATAGTCATTGAACAACTGAATGACCCTATAAAATATTGCTTTGCTTAGTTCACAGGCAGGCGGCGAAGCCAAATGACAAGAAATGACAGCGAAGCGTAATGGCAACAAACAACCAATCATCAAACGTATCCCATAATTGCATAAATTATATAACCTGTTACTTCATGAATAAGTAAATTCCATGAATTAAAAGTAACAGGATTTGGCACAAACAAATGGTCAAAAATATATTTTCGTGGTCCTGCATAACGGTCAACCGGATAAACATCAACATTTAATCCTGCTTTGTCAAAACATCCTTTTGAGCGTCGCATGTGAAAGGCTGATGTTATAAGTAGACAATTAATAGATTGTTCTTTATTTAAAAGAATTTTAGCAGTAAACTCAGCGTTTTCTCTTGTATTTCTCGATTTTTTTTCTGTAATAATATCATTTTCGGGAATGCCGATTTTTATCAGATAATTTTTCAAATTATTTGATTCGCAACATTTTTTATTAATAATACTGCCGCTACCACCGCTTATAAATATTTTTTTTATTCTTTTTTGTTTATATAATCTAATTGTTTGCAAAAGACGGTCGCTGCTTCGCATAAAGTTTAAACGTTTATATTGTGTGTCCTGGGTTGTCATGCCGGTTAACAGAATGCCATAATCGTACGATTGTGTTAACTCGCTGTCTTGCACCGCATTAATTTCCCATGCTCGCATAAATTCATCGAGAATAAATGAATTTGAAAAAAGCAGTAATAAAGCAATTGAAATTATTAAACAACGTTTTTTTATTATTGTTTTTTTTGCAAACAATGAGACTAATAACAATGCAATGATCCAAACTATTGGAGTTATTAAAAAAGCAAGTAACTTTGATATTAGGAAAAACATTTTTTATTTATTAAAGTTTGAGAGTACTCCGAAAACTAAAATTATCAATTAATAGCCGATTAGCGGTTTTGTAATAGACTGATATACAGATTTATAGCCTTTAGTCTTCTGCCCGCCAGTTGGCGGGTTAACCGCTTATCGGCTTTTCGGAAAGGACTAAAGTTTTATTTTTCAAATATATATTAAAATTATTAAAGAATGAGACCTTGTAAAAAGAAAATTTTTTATCTTTCAATTATTGTTTAATTACAAATAAATATGAGTTGGGCTTTGCGAAAGAATAAAAAAAAATGAATTTTAGTTGTTATAATAGCCAAAAGTAATAACTTTTGGCTATTATATATTAACTTGCACCTATCAATTTTAATTTAATTAATATGGATAAAAAAAGAATTGATATTCATTGTCATTTGTTTAGTAAACAAACATTATCACGAAAAGTTGTTTCATTGCTTATAAAACAATTAACAGATGTTTCGTTGAGTGAAATTAAAGTAAAAAAGGCAGGACGTAAAATTTTTTATAAAAATTTAGATGTTTTTGAAGAGGAATTTGATAAGATATCCAAAATAAATTATTTTCTTAAAATAGGATTTAATAACGATAGTGAGCATATTTATAAGAAACTTCAACAAGTAGAAAAAAATTATATTATTGCACCCCTAACACTTGATTTAGATTTTTGTTTTGATGAAGATAAAATATCAGGCACCCTTGATAGAATACAAAAATATGATGAAAATTTATTAACTGAATTTAAAACAATTAAAACTGCATTAGATGCAAATATTAAAAATGTTACTTTTGATATAAAACAATATTACAACTTATATATAAAACAAAAAAATAAAAAAGAACTCACAAATTCACGTATTGAGAAATTTAAAAATACGAAAAAAGAATTTGATGAACTGTCAGATAAATTAGTAGGTGAAAAACGTAATTCTTTTGCCAGTAATTATAAAGCTGATGCAAGTTTTTATTCACAATTGGAACAAATAAAGCAATTAAAACAAGATGATAAATATCAAGATAAGGTTTTCCCGTTTCTATCAGTTGACCCGAGACGAGAAAATATTTTACAATTTGTAAAAAAAAATGTAGGTAAAGATAAAATTTTTTATGGTGTGAAGATTTATGCCCCAACAGGTTATTCACCTACCGACCCTGTTTTGTTTGGAACAGATAATAATAATGACTGTGTTTATAAATTTTGTGAAGATAATCGTATTCCAATCACAGCTCACTGTTCAGATGCAGGATTTGCTACATTTGCAGAAAATATTAATATTACAGGCGAAATAT
Organism: Bacteroidota bacterium; assembly: GCA_030592465.1. Lineage (GTDB taxonomy): Bacteria > Bacteroidota > Bacteroidia > Bacteroidales > B39-G9 > B39-G9. The sequence continues at coordinate 2,617 of JAUVJB010000005.1, forward strand.
ACAGATTTAAGGAGGTTATTCGTGTTGATGATTTTCAATTATATTTTAAGTTCAATGTTATAAAAGATGGTGTGAAAGCCGTTGAGGAGAGAGCTGAAATTTTAAATCATCCTTTATTATGGGAGAAAGTTATGCAAAAGTTCCCCAATCTTTATCTTAACTTAGCACATTATGGCGGTAAAAACGATGAATGGAGACAACACATTGTCAATTTAATGAGTAAATACAATAATTTATATACCGATTTGTCGGGATTATATTCTAAAGACTTATTAATTAAAATCAGAAACAAGTTTTTTAAAAAATTACCTAAAAATATTAAAAACAAAATTATGTATGGTTCTGATTATTATATTGTTACAATTTTTGAAGATGATTTTGAAAAATATTTGAGTAATTTTAAGAAGGTTTTCAGTCGTAGAGATTTCGATAAGATAACTATTGATAATCCTTCACGATTTTTGTTTGAGAGGTAGTTTATTTGTTTAGTTTACTGAACAAATATGTTGATATTTGCATAGTGTACTAATCAAAATTTGTACTTTTAACTTTACAAACTTGAGACTACTCCGAAAACTATCCGCCAGCTGGCGGATTAGCCGACTATCGGTTTTGTAATAGACTGACGTGTAGGATTTTAACTTTTAGTCCCGAAGCATCGGGATTATAAGATTAGTCGCTTATCGGCTTTTCGGAGTGGATTCAAACTTTATAAACTAATCACATGAACGGTTTTTTATATAGTGTTACTGATTTTTTATACAATAAATATCAGCAAAATATTTCCGATTTTACAATAGTATTTCCTAACCGCAGAGCAGGAGTTTTTTTTACAAAATATTTGTCTGAAATCTCAAAAAAGACAATGTGGATGCCTCAGATATTTACAATTAATGAATTTGCACAGAAACTTTCTAATCTTCAATTGGCAGATAAGCTAAGTTTAACTTTCGAGTTGTATAAAAGTTATAAAAGCGTTTATAAATCCTATGAGAATTTTGACGACTTTTATTTTTGGGGTGAAATGCTTTTAAACGATTTTGATGATATTGATAAATATTTGATTGATGCCGATGATATTTTTCAAAACATATCATCTATTAAAGATTTGGATTATAATTTTGATTATTTATCTGAAGAACAAATAAAGGCAATAAAGCAATTTTTTAATAATTTTGATCAAGGTCAAATATCAGATAAAAAAGAGAGTTTTATAAAAATTTGGAATGTTTTAAATCCCGTGTATAAAAATTTTAAGCAAAAATTAGCAGAAAAATCAATTGCCTACGAAGGTATGATATATCGACAAGTGTTTGATAAAATTAAAAATAACACATTAGATTTAGATTTTAAAAGAATAGTTTTTATTGGTTTCAATGCACTTAATAAATGCGAAAATGAATTATTCAAATATCTGCAAAATAATAAGTTAGCCGAATTTTATTGGGACTACGACAATTATTATACAAAAACAAACAAAAAACATGAAGCAGGATTGTTTCTCCGTGATAACATCAATAAATTTAAAAATGATGATTTCTTGTTTAACTACGATAATTTAAACTCAAAGAAAAATATTGAATTTATATCATCACCTTCCGATGTTGCTCAAACCAAGTTAGTTAGTAAAATATTAAATGATAATAATTTCGATATTAACAACACTGCAATAGTATTGGCTGATGAGCATTTATTGATACCCTTGTTGTTTTCGATTCCTAATGAAATTAGTGAGATTAATGTTACAATGGGCTATCCGTTAAAAGATACACCTGTTTATAGTTTAATAAAACACATCATTAATTTACAAAAAAATGCCAAAAAAGATAAAAAAAATAATACGGTGTTTTATCATCGCGATATTTCTAATATTTTAAATCATCAATACATAAATTATGATGAGCAAAACGATGAAGAAAACATTATTGATAAAAGAAAAGTTTACCGTAAAATAAGCAATTTACAAAAACCTTTATTGTCAAAAATTTTTGTTAAGATTGATGATTTGAGTGATTTTTCAAATTATATTACCGAAGTTTTATATGAAGCCTTTCAAAACATTACAAACGAGAGCGAAAACAGTAAATCTCAAAATCTTGACCAAGAATATATTTATCATATTTTTATAGCTGTCAAACGCTTAAATGAGATAATAAAGAGTGAAAAAATTGATTTGAAAATTGAGACTTATTTTAAGTTGTTCGATAAAGTAATTCAGTCGTTGAGTATCCCTTTTACAGGCGAACCATTGGCAGGACTTCAAATAATGGGAGTTTTGGAAACGCGTGTTTTAGATTTCGAAAATGTTATAATTCTTTCGATGAACGAGGGAGTTTTGCCAAAAAGCGGCATCTCATCATCGTTTGTTCCTTATAATATTAGAAAAGGATTTGGATTACCGACAATCGAAAATCAGGATGCTGTTTATGCTTATTATTTTTACAGATTAATTCAACGTGCCAAAAATGTTTTTTTGGTGTACAACACGCAAAGCAGTGGCATTACAGCCAACGAAAAAAGTCGTTTCTTATATCAACTTAAATACGAACATGATTTTAATATAGTTGAAAAGAATTTAATTTTTGAAATTGGTGTTAATAAACCAAAAGAAATAAGTATAAAGAAAATGCCTGATATTATTAATAAACTTAATTTATATTTATCGACCGGCGAAGGACAAAAATCTTTTTCACCAAGTGCGTTAAATGTATATAAAAACTGTAGTCTGAAATTTTATTTTAGGTATCTCGCAAAATTAGAAAAGGTTGAGGAGGTTGTTGAAGAAATTGATGCAATGTATTTTGGAAGCATCACTCATAAAGCCATGTATTTGCTCTATAAAGATTTTAAAGATAAAAAAATTTTTGTTACCAAAGATGAGATAAGTCAAATATTAAAAAATAAGCTCTTAATCAATAATGCAATAAAAAAAGCATTTAACACTGAATATTTTAAAGCAAAAGAAGATGATGATATTGAGATAAAAGGAAAAGATTTATTGATATTTGAGATAATAAAACGATATGTAAATAAAATATTAGAAACAGACAAAAGCAAATTTGCACCTTTTAGTATTATTGATTTGGAAAAAAGTGTAAATTACAGATTCCCGATAATGATTAATAACGAGAAAAAACATGTTAATCTTTATGGAAAGATAGACCGTATTGACCAAATTAATAACTCAAGACGAATAATTGATTATAAAACAGGTAAAGAGCATAATAAGTTTAAAGATATTGAGGAGGTTTTTGATAATGAGAAATCGTCAAAAACTCATGAGGTTTTTCAAATTCTTATGTATTCAATGTTATATGAGAAGAATTTTAAACCAAATATAAATATTGAACCTTGCTTATTTTATATAAAGAAATTATATGTTCAGAATTTTAATATAAATATATGGCAAAATAAAAATGCAATTAATTCATATAGTCTTGTTTCTGAGGTGTTTGAAAACAAATTGATGGATTTAATAATAAATATTTTCGATGAAGACAATTATTTTGAGCAAACAGACGATACAGATAATTGTAAATATTGTGAATTTGCAGATATTTGTAAAAGAAATTAAGTTTTTTAATTATGTTTGTTCACTAAAAAATATGTTGACTCAACAATATAACAATTTAACAATATATCAATTTAACAAATGAACAACTATTTTCAAAATATAAAAGTATTATTGAAACGTCTGTTAATAGTACTTATCCTTTACATAGTAACAAGACTGTATTTTTATGTATTAAATTATCATTTTTTTAATTCAGTGCAGTTTGTATCATTAATGAAAATGTTTTTTTATGGAATTCGTTTTGATATTTCAGCAATTGCATACACAAATTTGTTAATTATTATTTTACATGTAATACCCGGGAATTTTAAAAATAATAATACTTATCAACTGATAACTAAAATACTGTTTGTAGTTATTAATTCAATTGCTCTTGCAACAAATTTTATTGATTCTAAATTTTTTGAATTTGAAGAAAAACGACTTACTTCCGATATTTTTTCTCCCGTATGGTTGGGGCACGATACTGTTGATTTGATACCGCAATTTATTCACGATTATTGGTATATTATTTTAAGTTGGCTTATTGTAATTTTTATATTAATCTATTTCTATCCAAATATAAAACAACATGCTGAGGCAGAGGTGGTTAAAGGCAAAAGAAAAATTAAAAAATTGATTTATCAGTCAGCTTTATGTGTTTTTTTGTTGGCATTTGCAATTATAGGTGGGAGGGGAGGTTTTCAACTTAAACCGTTAAGAATAATTACAGCCGCAAAATATGCAAACTCAAACGATGTTTCATTAGTGCTTAATAGTCCGTTTACATTATTAAAGACTATTGGTAAGAAAGAAATAGAAATTAAAAACTATTTTACAGACAAAGAACTTAATAAGATTTTCAATCCTGTCAGACAGTATAAAAGCGATACATCTTTCAGAAAAATGAATGTGGTGGTTTTTATTTTAGAAAGTTTTGGAAAAGAATATGTTGGTTCGTTAAATAATAACAAAGGATATACGCCTTTTTTAGATTCGTTGATAACTAAAAGCATGGTTTTTGATTATGCTTTTGCAAACGGAAAAAAATCAATTGAGGCAGTACCTTCGATTCTATCAAGCATACCTGCATTAATGAATAATCCTTTTATAACATCAAACTATTCTTCTGATAAAATTAATAGTCTTGCAAGCATTTTAAATAAACAGGGCTATTATACTGCTTTTTTTCATGGCGGGAGTAATGGTACTATGGGTTTTGACGATTTTGCCAAGATGTCTGGCATGCAAGATTATTACGGAAGAGATGAATATGACCGAGAAGGTGATTATGATGGCAATTGGGGAATTTTCGACGAACCGTATCTACAATATTATGCACGTAAATTAACAGAGTTAAAAAAACCTTTTTTTACTTGTTTGTTTACATTATCGTCTCATCATCCTTATACTATACCCGAAAAATATAAAGGCAAATTCCCTAAAGGTGAATTAATTAATGAGCAAAGTATTTCTTATGCTGATTATTCGTTAAAACGATTTTTTCAAACAGCATCAAAACTTCCGTGGTATAAAAATACATTATTTGTTTTTACTGCCGACCATACTGCACAAGCATATAGTAAGTTTTATAAAAACAAACTCGGCAGATATTCAATACCAATTATTTATTTTTGCCCGAGTGACACATCTCTTACAGGAATAAATCACACAATAACACAACAAGCAGATATTATGCCTTCGGTTTTAGATTATTTAGATTATAGTAAAAAATTTATTGCCTATGGTAATAGTGTTTTTGATACTAATGCTGATCATTACGCGGTAAATTATATGAATGGTATTTATCAGCTTATTAACAACGATTATACATTATTATATGATGGTGATAAATCAATTGGTTTATATAATATTAGAACAGATAAATTATTAAAACATAATTTACTAAATACATCACCACAAATTGTTATAAAATTAGAAAATAAATTAAAAGCAATTTTACAATCTTATAATAATCGTTTAATTAATAACGATTTAGTTATAAGAGATAAACAGAAATAATGAAGAAAATACTTTTTATAATAAATCCTGTATCAGGAGTAGGTAAGCAAAAACTTGTTGAGAAAAGCATTAAAAAATATTTAGATATAACAAAATTTACTTATGAGATAAAATATACAAAAGAGGCAAAACATGCAATTGATATTAGCACAGAAGCTGCCGGCAAATTCGATATTGTCACGGCTGTTGGTGGCGATGGCACTGTTAATGAAGTTAGTAAAGGATTAATTAATACTAATTCAGTTTTGGCAATAATCCCAACAGGTTCGGGTAATGGTCTTGCAAGGTATCTTAATATTCCTTTAAAAATTGACAATGCTATTAAATTAATTAATCTATCTAATATTAAAAAAATTGATACAGCAGAAATAAACGATGAAAAGTTTGTTAATGTTGCAGGAATTGGTTTTGATGCTCATGTTAGTCATATTTTTGCTAATTATGGTAAGCGAGGACCTTTGCCTTATGTTAAAATAGCCACTGAAGAATTTCCTAAATATAGAGCTCAAAAATATAAAATTACAATTGACGGAAAAACATTTTATCGTAAAGCTTTTTTAATAAGTTTTGCTAACTCTTCACAGTTTGGTAATAATGCATATATTTCACCTGATGCAAAAATTGACGATGGATTAATTGATGTTTGCATTTTTAAAAATTTTCCTATTGTCGAATCTCCTCGTTTAGCTATGATGCTATTTGAAAAACGACTCGATAAATCAAAGTTTATGGAGATTATTAAATGCAAAGAAATTACAATTAAACATGATAACCCTATTATTGCTCACATTGATGGTGAGCCGGTTTCATTTGGAAATGAAATAAATGTTAAGATAAAACCAAAATCGTTAAATGTAGTTGTTTCTGAAAAAGAGTTTAATACTGACCCGTTTATAGTAAAAAAAATAAAAGAGATATTAGATTAATTGTTATAATATACAGATAACGCTCTTTCGGATTTGCAATCCGAAAGAGTCGAAACTAAATTCATAGATTAATAGAAAAATTTAACATTTGCAAGTGAATTTTTATTTCGTCAGCTGACGAATTAAGTAGCCGTGGCACGGCTAATTTATACAGATAGCAGTAAATTGTAATTAATTTGATGATTATCAACAAATTCGTGCCACGGCTTGCGGACTTAAGGAAATAAAAAAAGGTTTGCAATTAACTTGCAAACCTTAAAGCGGAGAAAGAGGGATTCGAACCCCCGGAGGTGTGACCCTCAGCGGTTTTCAAGACCGTCGCATTCGACCACTCTGCCATTTCTCCGCTGCAAAAATAGAAAATTATTTTATTATTAATCAAATTATTTGGATTTTTTTTTATTTTTTTTGTTTCCCTAAAATCCGCAAGCCAGGGTTTGACTGTTAAATATCAACTACTTAAGTTATAATGAACGATTTAAGTCAAACCCTGACTATCAAACGCTTAAGCTTTCTATTGCGGAATTAAGGGTTTTATTTATTAATGTTTTTATTCAGCTTGTTGTAAGTATTTTTTGTGAGAATAATGTGTGAAAAATGTTGAAAGAGAGAGACATAATTTTTTTTGGCAATTATTTGGAATTAAAGATGTAATTTTTTGTTAGTTTCTTCACATACACACATAAAATTTTCAAAATTTATATCTTTTTAGTATCCGGTTATCATTTTTTTAGTTAGATAAATATAAATTTGTATATGGTGAAAACCCCTATTTAACATAATATTGTAGTTTTTCACTGCTTTATTAAAAAAAAATGAAAATAGTCCGAAAATTAAAATTATTAATTTTCGGATATTTAACGGACTTATAACAGGCTGATATTCAGGAATTTTAATTTTCCGTCAGCTGACGGATTAACCGCTTAGCGGCTTTTCGGAAAGGATAAAAAATAAAAAAATTAATTTTTTTTAAATATTTTTACAATAAAATTTGCGAAACATAAGAAATACCCTATATTTGCATTAGAGAGAACTTTTTTATTCAATTAATTAAAAATTATACTTATGAACAAAGCACAATTAATCGATGCTATTGCATCAAGATCACAATTAACAAAAGCTGATGCTAAAAAAGCATTAGATGCATTCGTTGACAGCACAAAAGGCGCTTTAAAATCTGGTGACCGAGTAGCTTTAGTAGGTTTTGGTTCTTTTTCTGTAAATCAAAGAAAAGAAAGAACAGGTAGAAATCCTCAAACAGGGAAAGAAATTATTATCCCTGCAAAAAAAGTAGTAAAATTTAAAGCAGGTAGTGACTTATCAAGTACTGTACAATAAAAGATATTTGTATTTTATTTAAAGGAAGTGATGTTTATTACTTCCTTTTTTTATTTTTTCATGTATTTGAATTATAATAGTTCATTAATGAAAAAGGAGTTAATTAAATATCTTTCCAAATTTGCTACAGAACATCGTATTGAATTGTTTGATAAAATAATAGATTATCGAACAAATTATATTACTGTTGTCCTAGAAGATATTTTCCAGTCGCATAATGCAAGTGCTGTTTTACGTTCGTGCGATTGTTTTGGGATTCATGATGTTAATATTATCGAAAATAGAAACCAGTATAAAGTTAATCCTGATGTTGCTCTCGGTTCTTCAAAATGGTTGAATTTAACCAAGTACAATAACTCAAGAGAAAATACTTTAGAAGCTATTTCGATATTAAAAAATAAAGGATATCGAATTGTAGCTACCACTCCACATTCAAACGATGTAAATTTAGAAGATTTTGATTTGAATAAAGGTAAATTTGCTTTGTTTTTTGGTACAGAACTTACAGGACTTTCTGAAACAATGCTTAATAATGCCGATGAATTTTTAAAAATTCCAATGTTTGGTTTTACCGAGAGTTTTAATATATCGGTTTCTGCTGCAATTATTTTACATCATCTAACATATAAATTGCGAAATTCGAATATTAATTGGAAATTAACATCTGATGAGAAAGATGATTTAAAGCTTCAATGGTTAAAACAATCAATAAAAAAAGGAGATGCTATTGAAAAAGAGTTTATTAAAAACTATAAATCCTCGTAACCGTTTATTGCATTTTATTATTTGTCATTACGCTTCGCTGTCATTTGTTGTCATTTGCTTTGCCGTCATTAGTTGTTCATTGATTATTAATGAAACTCAATACAATTAATGCCTATCAATGACCCCGATAGCTTCGCTAAGGGGCAGGCAATTAATGACCGCATAAAGTATAAATAATTTCAATTTATTACCTGTGGAGTATAACAATTGAACAATACAACAATTTAACAATTTTTAGTATGATATGTAAAGTGAAAACGCTTGTAAATCCCCTAATTTGAGTGAATAATTAATATCTTTTTTGAAACAATTTTATTTGTTATTTTCAATTGTATAAAATAAACTCCGTTACTAATTTTTGAAGTATTAATTCGAATAATATTTTTTCCTGTTTGAGTGTTTGCCAATTTTTTGCTCAATATAATATTCCCCATTGTATTAATAATATTGAGCTCCATTGAAGTATTACTGTTTGAATTAAACTCAATTTCAGCATTGTCGTTTATTGGATTAGGAAAAATTCTGACATCAAATAAATTTTTATCTATATCATTAATGGAATTTCGATTATAGATATTGAAATATTTCTCTTGTGCATTTACTGCACTGTTTTTCAGATTATATAAATTTTTATTAGCAAGCAACGCAAAAGCAACTCTAACTGTATCTCCCGGGTTTATTGTGAAAGTACCTGTGCTTAAAACATCTGCAACATCGCTTGTGTCAGAATCATTGCCTGCCGAGTTCCGTGTGTTAGTCATGGTAAACCATTTTTCTTCGGTTGAGAATCCGTTAGTAATATCAATACCGCCATTCCCACCTTCAATATTATCAATTGCATAATGATTAACCGGTGAGCTTGAAAGTAATTGAATACCGGTATAAAAAACCGGAGATTGAGTACTATATGTATATGCCAAATTCAAATTATTGTCAAAATCAATTTTGTTTTTATTATAAAAGCTAATATCCCAATCGGCGAATAGTCCTGCATATAAGTTGCTGATAGTGATTGTGTTTTCATTAATAATGAGATATTCAAAAATTACATAATCAGCATCTTCTTCGTTGTTCCAGGCATACGTGTTTTGTAATATTTTTATTCCAAGTTTACTATCTTCAGCTTTATTATCGTTAAAAATTGTTTGAACATGACAATCGGCAACTGAACTATTTTCAATTTTTTTTGGCAAAGATATTGTCTCAAAATCAGCGCTGCCACGTATGCAATTCGATACATTTTGCGATGAATTGCCAATCAACAATCCTCCTTCGTAAATAAGATTGTCGCCATTTTTATAAATAAAACCAAGTCCGTTTCTATTTTGTGTGTTAATAAACCCTATGTTGCCGCTGCTGGTAACTGTTGTTGATATATTATTTGTGTCAATATTTATGAACGAAGGGTTTACATAAAAATCAATATATTGTATTGTCTGGTGATTTCCGTAGTCGTAATTTAGTCTTAAAATAATATTTTCATCATAATTTACATCAGGCAATATTTTTACTGCAAAAGGATTGTTGCGATTTGAAATAGTATCTAAAGTGTTTAAAGTATCAATAAAATTAGTGTTATTAATAATTTCAATTTTATCTGATGAAGAAGTTAAAGTAATTGTTGTGTTTGATACTTGCGAGAGATAGCTTGTGTAAATACCTGTGATTAAAACGGTATCGTTGGCAATAAATTTATTATCATTATTATCGTAAAAATTAACATCACTGAAATTAATGGAGGGTGGAATAGAACAGGTAAGTGCTTTAAACAGATTTACGCGACCTGAACCAAGTTTGTGTTGATAAATAATGTTTTCAGATATGGTATCAATTTTATCAGCAGCAGCTTTTAATAATTCGCCAATTTGAAGAGCTGAATAATCAGGATAGAAAGATTTAACAATTGCTGCGCAACCTGCGATAATAGGTGAAGCAAACGAAGTTCCCCAATAGGTTTGAATATAATTATTATTATTGTCGGTAGTATAAATATACATGGCAGGAGCACAAATATCAACATAAATTCCATAATTAGAACCCGAAGAAGAGCCTGTCCATTTAATATCGTTTTCGTCGGTTCCTGCAACACTAATTACATTTTCATACGATGCAGGATAATATAAATCTTCGTTATTGCTATTTCCTGCTGCTGCAATTATAAGGGCATTTTTATTAAATGTTGCATAATTAACAATATCTTGTCCAAATTGATCTTTCACTGTGCTTCCCCAAGAACAGTTAATTATTGAACAACCGTGTTCTGCAGCATAAATAATTCCTTCGTATGCCATTGTTAATTCATTGTTTTGGTTTGATATTTTTACAGGTAAGAATTTTGTATTAAATCCAACTCCTGATATGCCTTTGTCATTATCGGTAGTAGCAGCAGCTATGCCTGAAACATAAATACCATGTTTATCATTGTCAACTTGAGGGTTGTTGTCGTTTTCTCCCAAATCCCAACCTCTGAAGTTATCAGTAAAACCATCATTATCGTCATCAATTCCGTTAATTGAATCGTTCTTGTTATAAAAGATGTTATCTATCAAATCTTCGTGGTCAATATCAACGCCGGTGTCAGTAATTCCTATTACAACAGTGCTGTCACCTTTGCAAATATCCCATGCTTCAAAAGCATGAATTGTATTCAAATAATATTGATTGGTATTTAACGGGTCGTTCGGGTTATATAAAATTTTTGGCAGAAAATGCGGCTGTGCATAATCAATAATATTGCATGATTGCAGCTGATTAATAATTTTATTGACAGGTATGTTTGACTTATATTTTATTTCATAAATTAGAGAAAGGTCAACTAATTTATTTCCGTTTTCATTGTATTTATTTTTAGGCTCTTGTATTTGAGGAAACTTTTTTACAATTGATATTGCTTTTATTGACTTTAAAATATTTTCAAATTCGTAGTTGTTAATTTTTTTATCTGAGCAGAGGTCTTTATATTTTTTGTTAATTTTAATTATTATTGTGTTAGGGATATACTTGTTTGTTTGGGTGTTTTTTGAATTTTGAGAGTGTGTGTTATTTTGACTAAATACAGAAGAATTAAGTATAAAAATAAATACAAATAAATAAAGTGTTAATTTTTTCATTGGTTTATTTTTTTTAACAAGATAAAAGTAACAATAGTCCTGTCGCCCATTCGCCCAGTCTCATGGTCGCCCCGTCGCCAAGTCGCCAAGTCGCAACAAATTAACGTAAAATTTTCCTAACCAGAGCAACAGTAAAGTAAGACATAAGAAACATGCCGGCAAAACCTTCGATAGGAGATAGCACACGCGACCATCCGACAGGATAATAATCGCCATAACCAATTGTTAAAAATGTTATTGCACTATGGTAAAATGAGCGTTCAACAAGTGTTAAAGCTGGTGCACTTGTAGCCGAAAGAATGTTTGCATCGCCAATGAAGAAAATGACAATAAACAATAAACTGAAAATAATATATACACCAACCATAGCCATTAAAACTCTTAACGGGTCTGTTGCATAATAACCTGCCTGGTCAAAAGTTAACCACTGAATCCAATATTTAATATATCGTTTTATTTTATGAACCTTACTTTTGTCGTCGGTTTCTAATAGTTTTGATTTAGCTTCACATCTTTTAAATTCAACATACGAGCGGTCTTCGTCATTATATTGCCCGGTTTTATTAAAACTTTCTTTTAGTGTTCTAAATTGGTCGGCTTTTTCTTTTAAGCTTGTTTTTGTTTGTCGATAAATAATTTGTTTAACTTCATTGTCAAACCAATCAATATAAATACAACCTAATAGTCTCATTCCTGTAAGGTCTAATGTATTAATATTGACTTTAAAATCGTATGGTTTTAAATCAATAATATCGCGGGCAATAGTGTCAGACAGGATTAATGTATTGCATTTATTCACTCGTAAATCGAGGTAATTATCTAAGTGACAAGATTTTAGAGATAATAGGTTGAATTTTGAATTATAGAATGATACATCGTTATAACCAAAAGTTGCTTTATCAAAAATAACATCAGTATTCTCGCACTCAACAAGTTCAAAGTTTATTGACCCTTTGCCAAAGTTGGTTCTTTTGAAAGTAATTTTGCCTTGTTTAGAGCTGCTTGCTTCAAAACTAATTTCACCTTTCCCGAAATTTGCACGATTAAAATTAGCTTTACCTTCGTTGAATTCAACAGTACGAAAATCAGTTTTCCCATCTCCAAATTCTGTTCTTTCAAATGAAATTTGACCTTTACCAAATTTTGCAAAGTGAAAAATAATATTACCTTCGCCAAATCTTGCTATCTTAAACGATACATTTCCTTCATTAAAGTTAGTGTTTATAAAAGATACATCACCTTTAGAAAATTCAGTATTTGTAAATATTATATCACCATTTCCGAAGTCGGCATATTGAAAATCTTTAGTCCCGTTGTGAAATATTGAGTTTTTGAAGATAAGTCCGCCATCGCCAAAAATTGTATTTGAGAAATCAACTTTATCATTTCTAAAAACAGCATAGCTAAAATCTGTTTTACTACTTCCAAAATGAGTGTTGTTAAAATTTAGTTCACCTTCAGCAAAATGTGTATTACTAAAATTTACATCTCCATCAGTTATTTTGATAAAAGAAAAGTCGATGTTGAAATTAGAATCGAAAAAAGCCGATTTTGCCGATATTCCTTTTATTGAAACATATTCTTTTTTGTCGAGTAAACGTAAACGTCTGTATGTTGTGATTGAAAAATTTTTGATATAACAATAATCAAAGTTTAATTGTTCGTTTTTGTCAATTTGATTATAGATTTCGATTGTGTCAATATAACCAAAGTCATGCGATGTGATTACTTTGTCGTTTTTATCGTATAAAGTGATAATAGCAGTTTGAGGAAATTTATTACCTTCTTCTGTATAAAATATTTTATCAACAATATTAGCTTTAAAACTATAATAACCTGAAACCATATTTTAAATATTATTATGTTTATACAAATTTAATAAATTTATTGAATTTTAATAGTTTAGAGAGAAAGGAATTTTTTTATCGTAAATTTCCCGTATTTAAGATTATTTAATAAACATCATTTTTTTTACTATTTTTTTATTACTTGTACTTGTTGTTAACTCATAATAATAAATGCCTGAGAAAATAAAAATTTTGGAGTCAAAATTAATTGTTTTCTTTTCATTAATTAACTTATTAGCAAAAGGATTGCTAATAAGTTCCCCTTCAGAGTTGTATATTTTAAGAGTTAATTTCATTGGGATTTCTGTTGAAATATCTATTGTTGTGAGATTGTTAAAAGGATTAGGATAATTTTGTTTTAATGTAACTACTTTGTTCAAATCAGTACTGTCATTTTTTTCAGATTCGGTAATAATAATTAATGTGTCTGCCGGCAAATCAGAAAATTTATCAATTATTCCTGATGTCCATATTATTTGAAGGGAATCGATAATATTATAATTGCCTAATCCGAAATGTTGAATCAGGTCGTTTTGAGCACCACATCCACCACCTGTTTGAGATGAAATTTCGTGATATTGTGTTTTATTATTTCCATATTTTATTTTTACTTTTGCTCCAATTGCAGATTTGTTACTTGTTCTGCCAATTAATTTTAGTTTTATCCAATGATTTTCGTTTCCGGAATTAATGTAGAAAAGATTTTTTTGATTACCACCGTTTGCAATAAAAAGATCTAAATCACCATCATTGTCAAAATCTGTCCACGATGTTCCATTCGAATTGTTTGCCGTGCTTGTAAGAATTGTATTTGTTATTTTAGTAAATGATTGTCCGTCAACATTTTGATATAAAGAATTAACTCCGTCATTTGTAATAAATAAATCTATAAAGCCATCATTATTAAAATCACCCCAAGAACTTCCTTCTGAGTTTTCATAATCTGTATTAAAAGGAAAATCTGTAATTTTTGAGAATGAAAAGTTGCCATTATTTTTATACAGAAAATTTTCACCATTCCAATTTGCCACAAAAACATCTAAATATCCGTCGTTGTTGTAATCTGATAGAGAGCAACCGTAAGAACAAGCGTCATCTGTTACAATATTCCCTTCATATATTTGTTGGAAATACATTCCGTTTATGTTTTTATATAAAAAATTTTCACCAATATTAGTAACATACAAATCGACAAAACCATCGTTATCGAAATCTCCCCATGAAGCATTAAAAGAATTTGCAGCACAATTAACAATATCACCTGATAATATTTTTGTAAACGTTCCGTCTTTATTATTATGATATAATGAGTTGCATTGTTCTTTCCAATTTGATACAAACATATCAAGATATCCGTCATTATCGTAATCGCCCCAACAACAGCCATAAGACCAACATGTGTCATTAACAATATATCCTTGTGTGATTTTTTCAAATGTGCAGTCTCCGTTATTTTTATAAAGAAAATTTTTCTGATTATTTACATTTGATACAAATAGGTCAACAAAGCCGTCATTGTTATAATCTGCCCAAGAACAACCATTGGAATTTCCATTATCGTTTGCAATTATACCTGTTGTAAGTTTGGTAAACGAACCGTGTGTGTTATTAATATAAACGAGATTATTGTCGTTTATCCAACTGTTTGAGACATATATATCGGGATATAAATCATTGTTGAAATCGCCCCAAGCTACTGCCTGTGAGTATCCCAAATCGTTTACAATATTTCCGGTGTCAATTTTTGTGAAAGATATTTCATTTACTTTTGCTGATTTATATATAATTATAGAATCGTCTTTTTGTTTTTGAGCGACACTATGAGATGCAAAAAAAATCAGAAATGATAATATGAGTGTGATAGATTTAGTCATCTGGTTTATTGATATAAAGTTGTAGCTCGTTTTTTATTTCATCAATTTTAGTTTCTCTTTCAATCGAAAAAGTTTTTCCTGTTTTATTCACGTATTCAAATAGCTCAAGCGATTTTTGAAGAACTACTTTGCTTTTATTGATATCTTTTATTGAAACATTGTATAAAAATTCAGCCAATAACTCAATGTTTTCTAAATTAAATCCTTTATTATACTTGAATATTTCATTAAATTCGTTTTTCGAGATATTTAACAGTGAGCTAATGTCGTATCCAATATTTTCAAACAGTTCGTTATTAATTTCTTCAGTAATATTATTTGTTTCTTCAACTGATTTGGCAGGCATCATTTTACCTAATAAATACCGCAACATAACGCCAATCTTCTCAATTTCTCTCAGTATATAGTCTTTTTGTTCCATAAATTAGAACTATTTTTCAATTTTCATCACATATTTTTTTATTATTTTCTCAATTATTATAGTGATTACTTATGTGTTTTTGATAATGCTAAATTATTTTAAATTAATAAAATTACCAAATGCTGAAGTGTTTTAATTATCACAAAAAGTAATCTCTCGCTCGGCGAAGTCTCTGACTTCGTTGAATAAAAATATTAGAAGTGGTTAAAATTGCTTTGCCATGGAAGACATACACATAATTTATGGCTGTAGTCCCATATGCTCGGTTTAGTCTTTAGACTAATCTTAGCGAGGTGCTTTCACTCTGTTCCCGTAAAACAGTCTTGTTGGTAAAGAGTTTTATAGACTCTATCAAAACCTTCAATTGTTTGAATAGCTTTTTGAACTAATGTAGATTCATTTTTTTTCATGATACTGAATTTTAAATTAATACTTAAATTTTGGAAGCTTTTTGCTCCCTATCATTATCATTTTACGTATATTTGTAGAAATAAGCTATCCCGTTTAGCGGGATTTAGTTCAACAAGGGCTATATTTAATGTGCGTTTTGGAATAAAATTGAAAGTAAATGAATAATAATAAACATAGTAATGTTCTAAAAATGAAGTGTAATTTAATTCCGCACTACTCATAGCGACAAACGTTATGCACCGGTATAAATATTTAATGCCAAAAAATTATTTGGAAATGCAAAAAAATATATTGAATTTTGAGAATAAATCATTAATAAACATAATAATTGATGTTTGAGTTCAATAAATTCACAATTAAGCATAAGTTTTTCGATAATGATTTAAAATTACACAAAACTTTGATGATGAAAACATTCTTATTCATTTTAGTGCCGCTTATTTTTATAGGTTGTACCACTCCAGCCCGTCTCGGCATGAGCTACAAAGGGCAGCAAATTATTAGTTCAAGCAGTAATCCGATTAAAAACCCGAATATTGATATGTCTGTTAATCCTCTTACAAAGCATGACAATGTATATGATGCAAAGAGATTGAGAAACAGGTTTATTCCATATATTTATAAGAATGAGGTGTTGTCCAATATTATTAAAAAATATCCTGATACAAAAATCGAAATGGTAGTAACGCCTTCTGAAAATATAAAAAGAACATGGATACTTGATGCTGCATTTTTTTATCCGTTCTGTGGTTTTTTTCCTATCACACCATGGTGGGGTTCAGTAGATTTGTCTGCAGAGATGTCAATAATTATTCCAAATATGGCGAGTAGTAATTTTATGTTTAATGCAAGCGAACCCTTTTTTATTGTTTTTTATACTTATTACACGGCAGGAAGAATACTAACAGAAAAGTATTCTGTTGCGTACAATACTTTATTTGAACAGGTCAGTAAATTCAATTTTAATGAACTGGAAAAAAAAGCTAATTTACCGACTGATAGAAAATATACATTTAAGCATAAATCGGATATAGATATTGATATTCCGGTTAATAATTTTGTAAAATCGAATACTTTTGCACTAATTATTGGTAACGAAGATTATAGCTCATATCAAGTTGATTTAACCAATGAAATTAACGTTGATTATGCTTCAAATGATGCCAAAGTTTTTAAAGATTATGTTATTAAAACACTTGGAGTGCCTGAACAAAATGTTATTCTATTAATAAATGCTACTTATGGACAAATGCAACAAGGTATAGCAAAACTTAATAAATTATCGAAGTTAAGTGAAGGAAACGCAGAATTAATATTTTACTATGCAGGCCACGGCTTACCCGACGAAGCTACCAAAGAAGCCTATATTATGCCGGTTGACATTAGCGGCAGCAATGTAATAAGCGGAATAAAACTTAATGATGTTTATAAAAAATTATTAGAATTCCCGAATAAAAAAGTTACAGTTTTTTTAGATGCTTGTTTCTCCGGTGGTGCTCGTAATCAAGAATTAATTGCTATGAGAGGCGTTAAAATTCAACCTAAGAGAAATGCTCTCTTTGGTAATTTGGTGGTTTTTAGTTCTAGTTCGGGTAACGAATCTTCTGCTTCTTTTAAAGAGAAGAAACATGGTTTATTTACTTATTATTTATTAAAAAAATTACAAGAATCTAAAGGTGCGCTTTCATATAAAGAATTATCTGATTATTTAAAACAAAAAGTTATATTAAAATCAGTTTTAATCAACAGCAAAGAACAAACACCTCAAACTAATGTGAGCCCTGATGTGAAAGATACTTGGCAAGAGTGGAAATTTATTAAATAAGAGGCCACTCCGAAAAGTCTTTTTTTGCCACAAAGACACCAAGACATCCGCCAGCTGGCGGATTGAAAATAAACTCTTTATGCCTGCCTGTGCGTGCCGTACGCAGACAGGACCTATTGTTTTAGTAGCATTTCCTTTTATTTTACTTTTCGGAGTGGACACAAATAATGAATATTTTTTTTAAAGTATTGTTGTTTCAGATTTGATTTTTTTTTATTTAAAGCAATATAGCAAAGTGAATTTATTTCACAGTGTAAACTTTAGCCTGTTTACTTTAGCCTTTAGCCTTTAATTTGATTACCCAATCAAATTAAGAAAGAACCTTTTTTTCAATCATTATAAATTTTTTTTGTATATTTGATAAAGCTAAATTATTAAAAATTAGTAAAATTATCAAATGATGAAGAGTTCTAAATTATTGGTAAAAGCAATATTGGTATATATATTGTTATTAAATGCTTTTATGTCTTTAAGCCAGACTGCGAATTTATTTATTAATAATTTCCGGTTAGAAAAATCAGGCGATAATCAAATTTTTGATATTACTCACGATAATAATGGATTAATGCTATTTGCAAATAGTAAGGGGATTTTGAGTTTTGATGGAACTAAATGGCAAATAATAAATACTCCCGACATACCATTATCCTTTTCAAACCAAACTAATAAAGGATTTATATTTGTTGCTTGTAATAATAATTTCGGTTATGTTTCGAGAAACGATACAGGCTGTTATGTATATCATTCAATATCTGATAATTACACATCTTTTAGTAATAAAACAGTATCGGGTAATTTTAAAAAGGTGGTGATTAATAATGACGACATCTATTTTTATTCTCAATATTGTATTTATAAAGTTAATAATGATGATTTGAAAGTAGAAAAATGCTGGCAAAGTGACACTTCAATGTTTACCGGTTTTTTTAATTTTAAAGGGAACATATATCTTAATATAAAAAATCAGGGATTACATATTATTATTAATGATGCTTTAAAGAAAATACCAAACACTTCAATTTTTAAAGATAAAGAGATTTTATTTGGCTTTCCATTTGATTTTAAATATTATTTATTGGGAATAGACGATAATCAGCTATTATTGTTTGACGGCACAAAGATTTTTTCTTATGAAATAAAAGATAAAGATTTTTTATACCAGAGTATTTTAGTAGGAGGGAAAGAACTTTCAGACGACAAATTTGTATTATCTACTCTTATTGGCGGGTGTATTGTTATTAAAAAGAAATGGGGAGAGACACTTCAGAGTATTAATTATCAAACAGGTTTACCTGATGATGAAATTTTCTCTTTGGGGCTTGATGCTAACAATGGTTTATGGATTTCACATGGATTTGGACTAAGCAGAGTTGATCTTGCTTTACCAATATGTAATTTTAGTTTATATCCAAACTTACAAGGTAACATAATGTCTGTTATCAATTTTAATAATACAATATATGTAGCAACAAGCGAAGGTTTGTTTTATCTTGCCGAACAAAAACAATTTGAAGAACAAGAAGTTTTAATTAAAAAAACTCAGAGAATAAGAAAGCCTAAGAAAGCAGAAGAACTCGCAAAATCACAGTCAGCTGAAGAAGAAAAAAAGAAAGAAAGGAGATTGTTTTGGCTGTTCAGAAGATCGAAGAAAAAAGATAAACCAAAATCATTAGTTCCTTTAGGAAAAGATATCACGAAAGATAAGAAACAACAAAAAAACATTGAACAATTTCAATCAGTTGCTAAAAGATATGTTTATATAAAGAAAAAAATAAACAAATTGCTTTCTGTATATCACGTTTATAAAAAAGTTGAACATTTAGATGAAAAATGTAAACAAATAGTGAGATTTAAAAATCATTTATTAGTAACAACAAATACCGGTTTGTATGATATTGTTGATAACAAAGCTATACCTGTTAAGTCTGATATTTACATTTATTGCATTATACCATCATCAAAAGAAAATTTGTTTTATATTGGAACAGTTAGAGGTTTATTTTCAGCACAATATATTGAAAATGAATGGGTAATTAAGCATTATTTTAAAGATATTAATAAAGATATTTATTCAATAATTTTTGATAATGTAAATAATCATCTTTGGTTGGGAACTGTGAATACAGCCTATAAAGTAACATTAGATACAACTTCTTTGCCTGTCGATTATAAACCTTATATTTTCAATAACGAATTTACCGAACAAGTTATAACAGGCAGATTAAACAATGAAACCTATTTCTTTTTACCTTCAGGTATTTTCCATTATGATGATGAGACTGATACGATAATTAAAAATATTAAATTATCAAATGAGATAGATAAATCAAGATATGTTTTTTCTATTGATGGAACTGCAATGATAAATGATGGTACAAGTTGGCATGTGCCTGAAATAATCCGAAATATTAATCCCTTATCTGTTAATTTTATTAATCTATTTAAAGATATCAGAAATTTTTATATTGAAAATAATAATATCTGGATAATTGATAATAATTCTTTATACGAATTAAACCAGTCTGAAAAGGGAAAAGGATTTGAAAATTTTACAGTTTATTTCAATAAAATTACAAATAATCAAGGTGAAAGATATTCAATAAAAGATATTTCTCTCGATTATAAAAATAATTCATTAGAATTAAGTTTATGTGCACCATTTTTTATTAATCCTCAAAATACAGTTTATCAATACTATATTAGTGGCTTAATGAATAGCTGGTCAGAGTGGTCAACCAATTCGATAATTACACTTCCTTTCATACCTGACGGAAGACACTCAATTCAAATTAGAGCAAAAAATGTTTTAGGTTTTTTGTCAGACACAAAATCGCTTACAATATATGTTGAACCTCCATTATGGAAAACAGTGTGGTTTTATTCTTTAGTTTCTTTAATAATAATTATTGCAATATATTTATTAATTAAAATCAGAGAAAGAAAACTAATAAAAGCAAAAGAATTATTAGAAGAAGAAGTAAGGATAAGGACAGTTAAGATTGAAAAGCAGAAAAAAGATATTACTGATAGTATTAAATATGCCAAACGTATTCAAACAGCCGCCCTTCCGCCTGGGGAATTAATTCAACAGTACTTACCTGAACATTTTGTATTGTTTAAACCTCGTGATATTGTTAGTGGTGATTTTTATTGGATGAAACAAATTAACAAATATACAGTTATTACTGCAGCAGATTGTACAGGACATGGAGTGCCCGGTGCTTTTATGAGTATGCTGGGAATGGCTTTATTAAATGAAATTGTTAGAGATAAAAGTGTTACTCATGCAAATCAGGTGCTTAACAGATTGCGTGCTGAAATAAAGTTAGCTTTACGACAAACCGGAAAAGAAGGTGAAGCTAAAGATGGTATGGATATAGCTCTTTGTGTTATTGATAAAGAAAACATGAAACTTCAATATGCCGGAGCATATAACCCGTTATATCTATTTAGAAAAACATCTGACAAATTAGAACTGATTGAAACTAAGGCAGATAAAATGCCTATTGGGATTCATTTAAAAGAAAAGTCTTCTTTCACAAATCATGAAATTGATATTAAAGAAAATGATATTATATATATATTTTCTGATGGCTTTATCGACCAATTTGGCGGCTACGATGACGAAGCAATTAAAAGAGGTGGTGTAAAATTTAAATCGAGAAGGTTTAAAGAACTACTTCTCGAAATTAATGATAAAGAAATGTCAGAACAAAAAGAGATATTAAACAACACAATTGAACAGTGGAAAGGTAGTAACGATCAGGTTGATGATATATTAGTTATTGGAATAAAAGTAAAAATTAAATAGAAAAGCAATATTCTTTTTTTTAAATTTAAAACATGAACCAATCAATTATTAATTATAATAGCGGGAAAGACGAATACAAAAATTGGATTGTATCAGAAACAGAGTTTAATGTTAAATATCAGAAAAAATGTGAAGCAATTTTTTGTCTCGGTAATGGGTATCTTGGTATTAGAAGTGCAACAGAAGAAAGTTATTTGGGACAATTGCGAGACACTTTTATTTCCGGCACGTTTAATAAATTCGGGGATAATGAAGTTACAGAACTTCCCAATGCTGCTGATATGATTGCCATAGATATTTACGTCGATGGTGAGTTGTTTAGTTTAGAAAAAGGTATTGTTTCGAACTACGAGAGAACACTTAATATGAAAACAGGGGAGTTGAAAAGATACTTTACATGGACAAATAAATCAGGAAAAACATTTAATTTTTTGTTTAAAAGATTTGTTTCTTTTCACAATTTACATCTATTTGCAACTAAGGTTGAAATTACTCTGGTTGGCTGTGATGCGAATATTGAAATTTATTCAGGTATTAATGGTCAGGTAACAAATAGTGGTTCTCAACATTTTCTTGAAGGAGAAAAGCGGATTTTTGACAACCGATATATACAGATGCTGCAAAAAACTACAGAATCCAACATTACATTTGTTCATAATACAGTTCATAATTTAAAAGTAGATGAAAAAGAAGATATACCGACTTATCGTTTTGAGATGGATAGACGTAAAGTCGGTATAAACTACAATAGTTCTGTTCTTTCAAATCAAACTGTTTATTTTGAAAAAATTTCTAATATCTATACTACAAGAGATAAAGATATGGAAGGAATGTCTATAAAAGAAATTAAAGACATCTCATTAAAAAATATAAAACATAGTCGCTCAGTTGGTTACGATGCTTTAAAAAATGTCGGTTGTAAAGAATGGCAAAAAAATTGGGATTCAATTGACATAAAAATCGACAGCGATGATGATTATAATCAACTTGCTGTCAGGTTTGCCCAATATCACATGCTAATTATGACGCCAAAGCACGATAATAGGTGTGGAATAGGAGCAAAAGGTCTTTCCGGAGAAGGATATAAAGGACATTCGTTTTGGGATACAGAAATATTTATTTTGCCATTTTTCACATACACAATGCCTGAGATA
The DNA here is from genome assembly GCA_030592465.1 of Bacteroidota bacterium. Classification (GTDB taxonomy): domain Bacteria; phylum Bacteroidota; class Bacteroidia; order Bacteroidales; family B39-G9; genus B39-G9. The sequence goes on from JAUVJB010000005.1 coordinate 25,674, forward strand.
GCAAAAAGTCTTTTAGAATATCGTTATAATATGTTAGAAGGAGCTCATATCAAGGCAAAAGAAAATGGATACAGAGGAGCAATGTACCCTTGGGAATCTGCATGGATAAAAGATGGAGAAGTAACGCCGGTATGGGGTGGTGCTGATATTGTTACCGGAGAATCTACAAAAATATGGAGCGGTTTTATTGAGCAACACATTACCTCAGATATAGCTTTTGCAGTTTGGCAATATTACCAAATAACAGGAGATGAGGAGTTTATGAATGAGTATGGTTATGAGATTTTATTTGATACAGCAATTTTTTGGGCAAGTCGTTTAGAGTGGGACAAAGATAAAAACGAATACCATATTAACGATGTAGTTGGTCCCGATGAATTTCAAGAGCATGTAAATAATGATGCATTTACAAACTATATGGCACAGTGGTGCATGGAAAAAGCTGTTGATTATTACAAGATACTTAAAGAAAATAATTCCCGGGTTTTTGTCAGGTTAAATAATCCCGAATACTCGGGATTAAACCTTGATAAAGAAATTGATGTTCTTAGAGATAAGACGAACAAGATATATCTTCAGTTACCAAATAAGGATGGACTTATACCACAAGACGATACTTATTTGAGTAAAAAAAATATTGACCTGACAAAGTATAAAAATCAAAAAAATGTTGGTTTAATTTCTAAAGATTATAATCCAAAACAAAGAAATAAAATTCAGGTTTCGAAACAAGCCTCTGTTGTAATGCTTGTGTATTTATTAGAATATAAGTTTAATAACAAAATTAAACAATCGAATTTTGATTACTATGAGCCAAAAACTCTTCACGATTCGTCATTAAGTTTGGCAATTCATTCTATATTGGCAAGCGATGTTGATAAGCCTGATTTTGCTTACAAATTATTTAGAAAAGCTACGGAAATTGATTTAGGCACTAATATGAAAACATCAGACCCGGGAATTCATGCTGCATCTTTCGGTGGCATTTGGCAAGCTGTTATTTGTGGTTTTTGTGGTGTAAGAATGGTGCAGGGAAAACTCCGTATTAATCCGAAACTACCTGAACAAATAAATTCAATCACTTTTCCATTATTATGGAAAGGAAATAAATTAGAGATAAAAGTAACAAACAATAAATTA
>JAUVJB010000114.1 GCA_030592465.1 Bacteroidota bacterium
CAGGAAAATCTTTTTTATAAGTAAAAACATCTTTTTGTTTGGCATCAATCAAATAAAATTTAACATTGTTAAAAGTAAAATATGAAACACCATATATATTATTAACTGAAGGCAATAAGAGATAAAGTGAAGTATTTTTATAAGCAAGACGTGCTTTATAGTTTGATTTAATTAATAAAAACCACTCAACAAAAGTTGCTGCATTTTTGGAGCCTGGAGCAATTTGCCGGGCTGCATTTTTAATTAAAAGATAATAACCCCAATCATTTAAATTCATATTTGTTTTATATTGCAACATCTTATTAATTAGATGGTTGTAATTAATCTTTGACATCTTATCCCAATTTTCGCTAATAACTTGTTCTGATATTTTAGAAGGGAAAGATTTGAGAAATTTTTGGTCATAATCAAAAGCCACATTTACACCATAAAATCGAAATTGTTTGTGTAGCGTAGGGAATTTTAGAGCTTCGCTTTTCTGAACAATAGGCAATTTAGGTGCAACATTTACAACAGGTTTTACAACCGGCTTTTCAACTTTTACTGTATTTACAACTTTATCGCTTGGTTGTGGTTTATAAACCGGTTTTTCTACAGGCTTAGGTTCTGCGGGTGGTTTCTTATTAATGAACAAATCGTATTGTTTCCATTCTTTTTTTAGATAATCTGAATATTCCTTATCTAATTTTTGAATATAATCATCACGTTCTTTTACAAATTTTGCAAAATTTTCTTTTTCTTTTTGCTTGTAATCAGAAAATTCTTTTTTTTGTTGTTTTACCCACTCTTCATAAGTTTGAGAATAAACACTAACTGAAAAAAATTGAAGTATAAAACTAAACAACAAAATATACAATAATTTAAGATTTGTTTTCATGAGTTAATAATTTTAGGATTAAATTAAAATCAAAATAATTAAAAATTTTAATATTTATAATGCAATTTACAATATTATTTTATTAGATACCAAATTATTTTTACAAAACAATATATTTTGTATATGAAAAAATAACATAATATTGTGTGTTTCAGTTTAGTGAAGATAGATGGAAACTATACTTTGTGTAGTTATATTTTGCTCAATGTAATTTGCTTGCCCCGTGAAATCCCAATTTATCAGGTATTTCACTGGGGGCATTTGTTCCACCTCCTGCCCTGTGAAATGTTTACCAAGTGAAATGCGAAGCATATTTCATAATGGCGAAGCAATATTTCTCGGGGTCATTTGTTGTCATTTAGCTTCACGTTATTCATAACTACTATGACTATTGATGACTATAATGACCCCGAGATGATACGCTACGGGTCAGGTACGTCAGCTACGGACGTGTCCGACTACTGGTGGATAAAAATTATGGACGAGTGAAGTATAACATTATTTTCTTTATTTATATTATTTCCTTTGATTTAAGAATTTCAATGTAACTTTTTTCACTAATCGAACAATTAATTAAATCAATAAACTCATTTTTAGTCAGATGAGTTTGTGCTGACATTTTTGAAATTAAATAACTATCAATATCTTTTTTGCTACCATGACTGATTTTTGTTCTAATACTGGTTTCTTTGTTATCGAAATAAAATACAAAGTATCTATGATCACCAATAGCTAACCGAAAACCTTTCTTTTTATCTAATATAATCACTTTATAACAATTGAATTAAGAAAATATTTTAAAAACAGAGCATCATTTGTTAGTTCTGTATTATCTTTTGATGTATAATTCTTATAAGCAAAATCAAATTCATCTGAAAAATCATTTAATGCTTCACCAAAAAAAATTCCTACTCCAATAGTATTTGTTATTTCTTCCTTTATATAGGTCATCCCTTGTTCTTTGTATATTACTGAGTGTAATGGAAATTTTAATTTATAGATTTTCTCAGGTGTTGAAATTATATTATGAACATATTCTTGTTCAATACCGGTTACATAGTTCAGGCTCTTTAACAAATGATAAAAATTACTATTGTTTGTTTCATTATCTATTGCAACTCTATAATACATGATTTAAAACTATTTTGTAATTAATAATACAAAGATATTAATTTTTATTATTTATTCAGAATTAGGGTTGAATATTATTTTGAGGTGTTGAATAAAATTATATCATTCTATATTTAGTCTTTGCAAGAAAACGCCAAATACTGCGTTATTCTCGCTTTTGAAACGGTCATTTACAAAAGCAAATTCCTTGATTTCATCCGCCAGCTGGCGGATCGAAAGCCTTGTCTTTGACGTTTTCTTATCAAAGATTTAAAAATATGGGGTTTCCGTGCAGGGACTATTTATGTAATTACTTATTACAATAATTAATACAGAACAAGGAATTAAGAATAATGAAGTAATGACTATCGGGGAACTTTGGTATAAAGTAATGCCACTTTTGATGGAAAAATCATTATATTTGTAATCCAAAAGAGCTGGGGTCTGCCGGCTGGCGGTTACTTATATTCTCAATCCAATAACCAATATATCATCAATTTGTTCAATATCACCTCTCCAATTATCAACGGTTGTGTCTAATATATCATGTTGTTCGCTCATTGGTTTTTGATTAATATCAACAAGTAATTCTTTGAATTTTTTTGCCATAAATTTTCTTCCTGTTTCGCCACCAAATTGATCGGCAAATCCATCAGAAAAAATATATAAATTATCATCTTTTTCTAATTCAACCTCATTGCTCTGAAACTCTATTCCTTCTTTAAAATAAAATCCTATCGGCATACGGTCGGCTTTAATTTGTATCAACTCATCATTCCTAATGAGATATAGAGGATTATATGCACCGGCAAATTGTAATTTCTTTCTGTCTTCATCAATAACACAAAGAGCAATGTCCATTCCGTCTTTAGATTCTCCTTCTTTCCCTGTTTGGTGTAATGATTTAATTACGTGTTCACGCAAACTATTTAATATTTGATGAGCTTCATTTATGTCTTTTCTATTAGTAATTTCATTTAAAAAAGCGACACCAAGCATACTCATAAAAGCACCCGGCACACCATGTCCGGTACAGTCTGCTGCTACGACAATAGTTTTACCATTTTTTTTCTTCATCCAGTAATAATCGCCGCTGACAATATCACGAGGGCGAAACAAAATAAAATGCTCCGGTAATATTTCATTGGTATATTCATCAGATGGCAATAATGCTTTTTGAATACGACGTGCATAATATATGCTATCGGTAATATTTTTCTTTTGTTCGCCAATTTGGTCACGTTGTTTAGTGGCAATATTTTTTTGTTTTACCAATTCTGCAGTACGTTCCTCAACTTTTTGCTCAAGAATTTTTTTCTCTTTAATTAAATTTTGTTCCCTAACATGAATAAACATATATAATGCGAACAAAGCTGCCAATACATAAAGTATATAAGCCAAAGTTGTCTTATACCAGGGCGGTGTAATAATAATATGAATGCTGGCACCTTTTTCATTCCAAACATTATCGCTATTTGATCCTTTAATATGAAAAACATATTCGCCCGGCGACACACCTGTATATGTTGCTTTGCGGTTGTCAGCATCACAATTTGTCCAACTAACATCTAATCCTTCAAGAAAATATGAATATTTATTTTTTGAAGGGTCAGTATAATCTAAAGCTGAAAATTCAAAAGCTAAAAAATTCTGGTTAAATTTTAATATAATATGTTTTTTTTGATATATCAGACTATCAAATTTATATTCTTTACCAAACAAAGTAAAATTATCAACAACAATATTTGGTTTATGATAATTGATGCTGTCAGGGAAAAAACTTAAATAACCGAGATTTGTAAATAAAATTATTTCACCTTTTGGCGATTGAAATCGTTTTTTATTGCCTAAAAAATAATATGATATAAAATCAGAGGAACGGAAAAAATTAACACATGTTTCATCGTTTTTCTCAAATTTTGTTAATCCTTTCAAGCTGGTAATCCATAAATTACCGCGATTATCATCTACAATCCCGTTAATACTATTATCAGCTAAGCCATCATCGTTTGAATAATATTGAAACTCTTTTGTTTTTTTGTTGAATTTAAACAAGCCTGCATTAGTGTATATCCAGATTAAACTGTCTTTACTTTGATAAATATTACAAAAGCCTAAATCAGGACAATCATTAATTTCATAAGTATTTAGTTTAAGATTTTTATCAAACTCGTATAACGTCGGTAATGCTGCAAACCAAATATTCCCATCATAAGTTTGATAAATATTTCCTTCGGTTAAAGAGGTTGATTTAATTTCTTCATCAAACTTAAATATTAATTTTATCTTTTTTTGCTTAGTATTAAAGCTATATATTCCATTAGTAGTTCTAATAAGAAAGTCCCCGTTTTTATCTAAAAAAACAAACTTGATAAACTTTTTATCAACATCAAAAATATCTTCATATTCTAAGTTAAAACTAACAAAATCAGTCAACTTATGTTTTATTCTATTATAATGATATATACCGGTTAAAGAAAACAACCACAGATTGTTATATGAATCTTCGGATACAATACAAACCCTGTTTTTTATGCTATCGTTATTAACAATTACAGCATTAATTTTCACACTGTCGGTTACACGTTTCGATATTCTGTTAAAGTTATATAATCCATTATCAATAGCAATCAATAAATTGTTTTGGCTGTCTTCAAAAATGTCATTAAAAAAATAGTCTCTAACGTTAAAAGTATTATCATAGTTAAAATAATTTTTGTTTAAGGCAAATTTTCTTATTGATTTGGATTTCTGATTGTAACTAAATAAGTAATTATCATTTCCGCGATACCAAAGCACATTTTTTTTATCAAGACAAACAGGATACTGCGAATATCTTTCAATATCGAGGCTGTAATGTTTAAACCGTGATTTTTTTAATTTGTTTAGCCCTTCAAAAGTAGCTACCCATAAATTCCCTGACCTGTCATTATAAAATTTAATTATTCTATTGTCGTACAATCGATTATCATTATCTGCTTTATATTTATAGAAAATATCCTTCTTTTTATCATAAATATTTAATCCGTTATCTGTTCCAACCCATATTGCTCCATCTTTATCTTGATAAATAGTATAAATGGCATTACTTGTTAAAACAGATTTAGAACTATTATTTTTAAACACTCTAAATGTATTTGTTTTCTGATTATATCTAATTAATCCGGCATTTGTACCTATCCAAAAATTATCATCTTTATCTTGAGAAAACAAAAGATAAGGGCTTTCAAAACTACTGCCTAATAATTTACAATAGTCAATCTTATAGTTAATAAAAATATTCTTTTCAGGAACATATTTATCAATTCCTTTATCAGAAAGAAAACAAAAACTGCCTGAATTGTCGATTAAAAAATCTTTTATTGAATTTGAAGAAATGTAATTTTTAGGATAATAATCTTTAATAATATTCTGTTCAAAAAATTGTTTTTCTTTTGAGGGCAAACAAAATAACTGTATTCCATAAAAATTTATTTTGTCAGGCGGTTCTCCTTCCCATTTTTCAAATGAGTTTGAATTATCCGATTTATAATTTAATTTATATTTCCCTTTTTTTAACCTGATTATATCAATTTGAATTTTGTTTTTTCTAGAACCTCCGGCATACTTTAATTTATTATAGTTCATTTTCCAAACAGTATCGCTATTTGATCTAATAAATCCATAATCGTACAGAGTATTATTATCTGCTTCGCCGGACGAAACAATTAACACATCTTTATCTTCAATTAATTCAAAAATTTTCGATGTATCAACATTATTGCCTATTTCTGTTAACTTGCAAAAAGTAGTTTGTGAAACCATAAATGAATCAATAAAGGACAATGCTCTATGTGAATATTGAGGCAACGACTTTTTAAAATACTGCGACTGCTTGGTTAATTTATTATATTTCAATAATCCTTTTTCGCTTGGGCCAATCCAGAGGTTATTTTCATTATCTTCAATAATCTTTGCTTGTAAATCGAAATGTTGTTTTGTAATAAAATCGTAATCATAATCTAATTTTTCATCTTTAAAAGGGAAATATTGGTCGTAATGCAGTAACCATAAAACGCCTGCTTTATCATAATAAAGATTTGCGATATCGTTATAGGGAAGTGAAGTAGAATCTTTGGTATTGTTTTTAAATAATTTATAATTGTAACCGTCGTAACGGTATAATCCACTTCGCGTTGAAAACCACATAAAACCCTGACTATCTTGCACTATTCCGGTAATAAAGCCTAAAGTTCTACCGCTTTTATTAGTAATTTGCTCAAATTGCAAAAGTTGCTTCTGAGCATTTACATACGAAACAGAAAAAAATGCAATAAATAAAAATAATAAAACGAACTTCTTCATGCGTAATAATTAAACAATTTGGAATTAATAATTAACAACTAATAATCAGTAAATATACATAAACTAGTTAAAAAAATAGTTAATTTTGTATAAAAAAATATGATAGCTTCTAATAAACACCTCTCAAATTTAATATCATTATTCGAAAAGTGGGCAGACGAAAAATCACTCAGTTCATATCAATTACCACAGTCAGGCTCAACTAGATTATATTTTAGGATTATAAGTAAAAATAAAACTGCTGTTGGTGTTTTTAATAATAATAGAAAAGAGAATATTGCTTTTATCACTTTTACTAAATGCTTTTTAAACACCGGCTTGAATGTTCCTCAAATTTATGATGCAGATTTATCAAATAACATTTATTTGCTTCAAGACCTTGGCGATTATACTCTCTTTAATTTCATTCAGGAAAAAGATACCGGCAATAATCAAATTTTAAGTATTTATAAAAATGTTATCGACCAACTAATTAAATTTCAGGTTGTTGCAGGCAAAGATATAGATTACAATGTTTGCTACCCTCGTGCATCATTTGACAAACAATCAATTCTTTGGGATTTGAATTATTTTAAATACTATTTCCTTAAATTAGCAAAAATCAACTTTGACGAGCAAGAACTTGAAAACGACTTTAATAGTCTTGCCAATTATTTGTTAACAACAGACTGTAATTATTTTATGTATCGCGATTTTCAATCACGAAATATAATGCTTTTTAATAATTTAATTTATTTTATTGATTATCAAGGAGGTAGAAAAGGAGCTTTGCAATACGATTTAGCATCTTTACTCTATCAAGCTAAAGCTGATTTACCACAAAACATTAGAAATGAACTTCTTAATTATTATATTGATAAAGCCAAAACTATAATAAATATTAACAAAAGAGAGTTTGTTGAATTTTATTATGCTTATGTTTTAATTAGAATTATTCAAGTGCTTGGAGCCTATGGATACAGAGGATTTTACGAAAAAAAGTCTTATTTTATTCAAAGCATTCCTTATGCTATTGAAAACCTTAAATATGTGACAGATAACATTAATATTCCGATTGAAATACCTGCATTGAATAATATTTTTAATCAAATAATAAATTCAGACGAATTAACTGTTAAACAAAATTTAAAAGAACCTGATAAGTTAACTGTTACAATAACAAGTTTCTCATATAAAAAAGGTGTTCCTATTGATATTTCAGGAAACGGCGGAGGTTTTGTTTTTGATTGCAGAGCAAATGCTAACCCTGGAAAATATGCTGAATATAAACAACTCACTGGCAAAGACTGGCAAGTAATTGATTTTTTTAAGAAAGATAAACAAATATTTAATTTTTTAGATAATGTTTATAAACTTGTCGATTCTTCGGTAGAAAAATATTTAAAAAGAGATTTTTCTAATTTAATGATTAATTTTGGATGTACAGGTGGGCAACACCGTTCGATTTTTTGTGCTGAGAATCTTGCTAAACATATTGAGAATAAATACAATGTTAATATCGTTATTCATCATACAGAATTTGATTTTCGATTTTAGAATTAAGATTTAAGAGTTATTATAGCGACTTTGCGACTGGGCGAGGAAGCGACTGGAGTTAATGATACTTTTTTTAATACAAATTGATGAGTTTACTTCGAAAAGTCCATAAAAGAATTCAAAGACAGCAAGAAGAAAATAAAAACTTTGTGCCTTTGTGCTTTCGTGGCAAGAAAAAATAAAACTTTCGTGGCAAAAAAAGACTTTTGGGAGAGGACACACTGATTAAATACAAAAAAATGAAAGCAATGATTTTGGCAGCAGGATTTGGTACCCGGCTTCAACCTTTAACAAATAACAAACCTAAAGCTCTTGTTGAAATCAATGGCACAACATTACTCGAGATTGTTATAAACAGATTAAAATTATTTGGCTTTAATGATGTTATTATTAATGTTCATCATTATTCAGATATGATTATTGATTTTTTGAAAAAAAATAACAATTTCAATATTAATATCACTATATCAGATGAAAGCGATGCCATTCTTGAAACAGGCGGCGGATTAAAAAAAGCTGCATGGTTTTTTAACGATAACAAGCCTTTTTTGGTTCATAATGTTGATATAATATCAAATATTGATTTATCTGAAATATACAATAACCACATTAATTCTGATGCTGTTGCAACTCTTGCCGTAAGAAACCGATATTCATCAAATTACCTTTTATTCGATAAAAACAATACTCTTTGCGGTTGGGAAAATATTAAAACTAATAAAATAATAATTTCTAAAAAGACTAATTCGCAACTAAGGCAATATGCCTTTAGCGGCATTCATATAATTAATCCCAATATATTTAATTATATTAATCAAAAAGGTAAATTTTCAATAATTGATGTTTATCTTAAACTTGCAGCTACTCATAAAATTATGGCTTTTAACCATGATAATTCTTTATGGTTTGATGTTGGCGATAAAAATAAATTGATTGAGGCAGGTAAAATTATTAATCAAATTTAATTAGAAAAAAAATGACATCCGTCAGCTGACGGATGTCATTTTTCAATTAACTAATCTTATATACTAAACTATCCTTCCCTGATACTCTTTTAATGCCTGTTCTAAAACTTCCATAGCATTTTTTAAATCATCTTTTTTTAGAACATAAGCAATACGTACCTCGTTTGTTCCAAGACCTTTGGTTGAGTAAAAACCTGTTGCAGGGGCTAACATAACCGTTTGATTTTTATAAGTAAAATCAGTTAATAACCATTGACAAAATTTATCACTGTCGTCAATCGGCAATTTTGTAACAGTATAAAAAGCACCTTTAGGCATTGGGCATACAACACCTTCCATATTATTTAAGGCATTAACCATAAAATTTCTTCGCTCAATATACTCGTTATAAACTTCTTCAAAATACTCATCAGTAGTATCAATTGCAGCTTCTGCCAAAACCTGACCAAAAAATGGAGGACATAAGCGAGCTTGTGCAAATTTCATTGCAGTGTTAATAATTTCTTTATTTTTTGTTATCATTACCCCTATTCTCACACCACAAGCGCTATAGCGTTTTGAAACAGAATCAAGCAGAATTACATTATTTTCAATGCCTTTA
>JAUVJB010000123.1 GCA_030592465.1 Bacteroidota bacterium
ACAGAATTGTTCTTATTTGTCATTATATAAACAGCTCCACCTTTTTCCATTGGTTTAAATTTAGGGATTGCTTCGGTCGTTCCTCCCTCGCAATGACGAGCTATTCAATTCGTCATTGCGATCCGCCAGCTGGCGGAGAAGCAATCTGTATATCAATGGATTGCTTCGATCGTTCCCTGTTAAATGTTGCTTCGCAATTTCACAGGGTAAACCTCCCTCGCAATGACGATAAATATTGAATTTTCGTTCAAGTACTATATAAATATTACACTTTGACTTGAATCTAAAAAAAATAATATTTTCTGTAACAAAAAATGTATTTTTACCGTCCTAACTTTAATAAAACAAATGAAAATTAAGATGAAAAAAAGCCTCTATCTTTTTATAATTTTTTTAATATGTGCTAACGCTTCAGCACAAGAAGAAAAACCAATAAAAAAACAGATAAATGCAGTTAAAATATCTACACCTCCGAGAATTGACGGAATTTTAGACGATAAAATATGGGAAGGCATACCAACAGCAACAGACTTTGTTCAATTTGACCCGATAAATGGGGCAAAACCTTCACAAAAAACCAAAGTGAAATTAGCTTACGATAATTCGGCAATATATATTAGTGCATTTATGTATGACACATCACCCGACAGCATTTGTAAAGGATTGAGCCAAAGAGATAATATTAACAACGCTGATTGGTTTTTAATATACATAGACCCTTACGATGATGCTATAACTTCTTATGGTTTTCTCGTTACTGCATCTGGTGTGCAAGTTGATATAAAAGCTACTACTGAAGGCGAAGATGGTAACTGGGATGCTGTTTGGGAAAGTAGTGTTAGAATTAACGACAAAGGATGGGTTGCCGAATTAAAAATTCCTTATTCTGCCTTACGAATACCTAAAAAAGATATCCAAACATGGGGTCTTAATATGATGAGATATACAAATAGAAATAAAGAAAAAATTTCTTGGAATTTTATAGATAAAAAAACTTCAGGTTTTACTAATCAACAAGGCGAATTGCTCGGAATAAAAAATATTGAACCTCCTTTAAGATTGTCATTCACTCCTTATCTGTCTTCATACGTTGAAAAACAGCCTGATAATGACAACGCTTCATACTTTATTAAAGGTGGTTTAGATTTGAAATATGGAATTAACGAAAGTTTTACTCTGGATTTGATGTTAATACCTGACTTTGGACAAGTTCAATCTGATGATCAAATTCTTAACTTAGGCCCTTTTGAAACTTATTTTAGCGAAAAACGCCCTTTCTTTACAGAAGGTACAGAATTATATGAAAAAGCGGAAATTTTTTACTCAAAAAGAATTGGTTCAACACCTGAAAAATATTATAATATTGAGTTAAATGATAATGAGGAAATCACTGACAATCCTTCGGAAACTCAATTAATAAATTCAACAAAAATAACAGGCAAAACAAAAAAAGGTTTGAATGTCGGTTTTTTAAATACTATGACAACTAATACTTTTGCAACTGTTAAAAATACTATCACTGGGAATAAGCGAAAAGTAATGACCCAGCCGTTTACTAACTATAACCTTGTGGTACTTGACCAATCGCTTAAAAATAATTCATATTTTAGCATTATAAATACTAATGTGTCAAGATTTGAAGACAACTATACCGCAAATGTTACAGGTACTGATTTTACTTTAAAAAACAAAAAAAATACTTATGCCATAATAGCCAAAGGTGCTGTTAGTCAAATTAATACCGACACATCAAATAATAACTTAGGGGCTTATTACGATGTTGATTTCTCAAAAATAAGCGGTAATTTCAGAGCTACCTACACACAAAGGCTTGAAACAGACAAGTATGACCCTAACGATATGGGTTTTTTACAAAATAACAATGAGATTATGAACAGAATTATATTAAGATATAATATATATAATCCTTTTTGGAAAATGCTAAACCTATATAATTATTTTAGCATGTCTCATTCTACTTTATATTCACCAAGAAAATATACAAGCCTACACTTATCTTACAACCTGAACACTACTTTTAAAAATTATATGTCTCTTGGTTTTAATATGAATGTAAGCCCTATTGAACGTCATGATTATTTCGAGGCAAGAATTCCAAACAGACTTTTTATATTACCCTCATCAGAGAATATAAACTTCTGGTGTTCATCCGATTATAGGAAAAAAATTGCTTTTGATTTATATTCCGGTTCATATAAAACAAGTTCTGATGATAAAGAATTTGGCTATTGGATTGGTATTTCGCCACGTTTCAGACCAAACGACAAATTGTTATTAAACTGGGATATAAACTACGATTTTACTAATAATGACAAAGGTTATGTTTATGATAGTAATGACACAATATATTTTGGAAGAAGAGATATGCAAACAATAACTAACACATTAAATTTAAGTTATATTTTTAACAATAAACAGTCATTAAAATTCCGTCTCCGTCATTATTGGTCAAAAGTAACTTATGATAAATTTTACGAATTACAAGAAGACGGGCGTTTGCAAAACAGCAGCTATTCTGAAAATAATGATATTAACTATAATGCATTTAATATTGACCTTGTATATACATGGAATTTTGCACCCGGAAGTGAATTATCTGTTGTTTGGAAAAATTCAATATATAATAACGAACAAATAATAAGAAAAAATTATTTTGATAATTTGGATAACACTATATCATCGCCACAAACAAACAGTTTTTCTTTTAAAATATTATATTATCTTGATTATCAATATCTAAAAAAGAAAGTTTAAAAAAAATAGTTCGGCGGATTTGTGAGACACTCTTATATAATTAGAATGTACATTAATTCAAATTTACATAATCTGCCGAACTTGTTTTTATACCATATCTCTGGTTTAAGTTTGAAACTTAAATCATTGTCAAATTTGCCATTTATTTCACAGCCTGCCCCGTAAAATTGCAAAGCAATATTTTTCGGGGTCATTTGTTGTCATTTGGCTGCGCCGTCATTTAGATTCACTGTCATTCATAACTATTTAATGACATAATAACTATCAATGACTACTAATGACAATTAATGACCATCAATGCCTTATGTCTTAGCCTGCGGATTTAAGGTAATTCTTCAATTAAAGCTATAAAAATTTTAACAAGCTGCTCTTCTGCTTTTCCTGCCACTTGCAATATTTCTGCAAGACTCACAGGTTTTAAATTATCAGGGTCGCACTCATCGGTAATAACTGTAACTGCTGCACAAGGTAAATTCATTTGATTAGCAACAATCACTTCAGGTGCTGTTGACATACCAACAACATCAGCACCAATGTTTCTTAAATAACGATATTCTGCACGTGTTTCAAGGTTTGGCCCGGGCATTACCGCATAAACACCTACATGCAAAACAATATTTTCTCTTTTAGCAATATTTATGAGTTTATCGTTTAATAATTTTGAATACGGTCGGCTCATATCAGGAAAACGAGGTCCAAAATCATCATGGTTCTTGCCTCTTAACGGGCTGTCAGGCAAGAAGTTAATATGATCATCAAGTAACATTAACGAACCTTTTTTAAAATCTAAATTAGTTGCACCCGCAGCATTAGAAAGAAGTAAATACTCAATTCCAAGTAATTTCATAATTCGTATAGGGAAAGTAACTTCTTGTAATGAATAGCCTTCGTAATAATGAAAGCGGCCATGCATTGCAAGAACTTTTTTGCCTTTTATTAAACCGAAAATCAATTTGCCTGCATGTGATTCAACCGTTGAAATTGGAAAATGAGGAATTTCTTTATAATCAATAGTTTTTATTATATCAATGCTATTCACAAGTTTGCCTAAACCTGTTCCAAGAACAATCCCTATTTCAGGATTTTCAATTCCTTGTTTTTTTAGAAAATTAATTGTTTCGTTAAATTTTTCCATGAGTATATGTCTTTTATAGTTTAATGTTAGTAAACCTGTCAGAGTGCGAAGCTCCTGACAGCGTTTAAGTTGGAATCAAACCTTTAACTTTCAACTTTCTAAATCTCAACTTTCAGACTTTGTAACTTTAAGTCCTAATTCTTTAAGTTGTTCATCAGAAATTGTTGAAGGCGAATCAATCATAACATCACGACCTGCATTATTTTTTGGGAATGCAATAACATCTCTAATAGAATCAATGCCTGCAAACAAAGCAGTCCAACGGTCGAAGCCAAAAGCAACACCACCATGAGGCGGAGCTCCGTATTTAAATGCATTCATTAAAAACCCAAATTGATTTTCAGCATCTTCGCGACTAAAACCAAGCAACTTAAACATTTTTTGTTGCACTTCATTGTCATGAATACGAATAGACCCGCCACCGATTTCAATACCGTTGATAACCAAATCGTAAGCATTAGCTCTAACTTCTCCCGGATTTGTTTCAAGCAAATCAATATCTTCTTTTTTTGGTAAAGTAAACGGATGGTGCATTGCTGTATAACGTTTTTCATCATCATTCCACTCAAATAACGGGAAATCGACAACCCAAAGAGGTACAAATGTATTATTATCGATTAAATTAAGTTTTTTGCCCATCTCTAATCGCAACTGCCCTAAAGCTGTGAGTGTTTTGTTTCGTTTTCCTGAAAGAATTAATAATAAATCACCGGGTTTAGCAGAAAGGACATCAGCCCATTTTTTTAGGTCATCCTGTGAATAAAATTTATCAACTGACGATTTAAAACTTCCGTCTTCATTATATTTAACATAAACTAAACCCTTCGCTCCTATTTGTGGTCTTCGCACAAATTCAGTTAAAGCATCTAATTGTTTTCGTGAATAAGCTGCACATGATTCTGCACATATACCTCCAACATATTCAGCCTCATCAAAAATTTTAAAATTTTTCCCTTTCACAATTTCCGACAAGTCAACAAATTTCATGTCAAAACGTAAATCCGGTTTATCAGAACCATAATATTTCATGGCATCTGCCCAAGTCATTCGAAGTAATTTGTAGCTAATATCAATACCTTTTATTGCTTTAAACAGATGTTTTGCCAAACCCTCAAACATGTTTAAAATATCTTCCTGTTCTGCAAACGACATTTCACAATCAATCTGAGTGAACTCAGGTTGACGGTCGGCACGTAAATCTTCGTCTCTAAAACATTTAACAATCTGATAGTAACGGTCGAAACCCGATATCATTAATAATTGCTTAAATACCTGAGGCGATTGAGGCAAAGCATAAAACTCACCTTTATTCATTCGCGAAGGCACAACAAAATCGCGTGCTCCTTCGGGAGTAGATTTGATAAGTACAGGTGTTTCTATTTCGATAAAATCATTTTCATCAAGATAATTTCTCACCTCATGTGCCATTTTATGACGCAAAATAATATTTTTCTTAACAGTGTTTCTTCTCAAATCAAGGTAACGATATTTCATTCGAAGCTCATCACCACCGTCAGTATTATCTTCAATAGTAAAAGGTGGCACTTCCGACTTATTAAGAACAGTTAATTCATCAACTAGTATTTCAATATCACCGGTAGGCATTTTGGGATTTTTATTACTTCTTTCAATTACCTTGCCTTGTGTTTTTATTACATATTCACGCCCAAGCTCACGAGCTTTTGTGCAAAAATTATGATTAACATTTTCGTCAAAAACTAATTGTGAAATACCATATCTATCACGGATATCGACAAAAGTCATTCCACCGAGATTACGAATTTTTTGCACCCAACCGCTTAAGACAACAGTCTCATCAACGTTTTCTATTCGTAATTCACCACAATTATGAGTTCTATACATTTTTTATTTATCTTTGAGATTTGTTTATAAAGTTATACTTTAAATGGTTATATTGTTATATTGTTATATTGCCTTCGCTCTTTCGGAAAAATTAATGCAAAACTTTCGGATTGCAAATCCGAAAGAGCATGTCATATCATACAATTAATTTAAATTGTAAAACCGTAATATGAAAAATGCCTTATTTTTATTTTGCGAAAATACAAAACATTTAAAAGTTACACTAAACTATTATCAAAATTTATATGGATTTACTCACAAACACCGACGAATATTTTATGAAACAAGCAATAATAGAGGCAAAAAAGGCGCTTTCAAAAAATGAAGTTCCTATTGGTGCTGTTATTGTTTGTAACAATTTTATTATTGCACGTGCTCATAATTTAACCGAAACATTAAACGATGTAACAGCACATGCCGAAATGCAAGCTTTTACATCTGCAACAAATAATCTCGGTGGTAAGTATTTAAAAAACTGCACTTTATATGTAACTTTAGAACCTTGCGTGATGTGTGCCGGCGCTGCATATTGGACACAAATCAGCAGGATTGTTTATGGTGCAGATGATGAAAAAAGAGGTTTTTCAAAAACAAGTCGAAATATTCTTCATCATAGAACAAAAGTAGAAAAGGGAATATTAAAAAATGAATGTTCGGAATTACTGAAATCTTTTTTTCGGGAGAAGAGGTAATTCCACAAGCCGTTGCACGGATTTTGTTGATAAATATCTCTACTTGTGGAAGAATTCTAAACGGTGCAAGAGATGTAGCTTTGAGTTTATCCGTTCCACGGCATTGATAAAAAAACTTTTTGAGGTGTATTTAGTTTATTGTACTTCCCACCGGAGATATATCACAGTTCAAAAGGGGCTATTCCTCAATTCGATTGGGTATATTTTCGAGTTTATATTTGTAATCCGCTGAATATTAACTATCTTTACAATAAAAAAAATTATGATTAACAGAAAAATTGAAAATAAAATTTTACAGGCTCTAAATAATTTCAGAATTGTTTATATTAATGGTGCAAGACAAACAGGGAAAACTACTTTTGTTAAGCAAATTGCGATTAAAAAAAATTATAATTACGTTACTTTTGATGATGAAGAAAAATTGCAGTTAGCAAAAAATAATCCGAATTTATTTTTTGCCACAAATAAACCGCCGATTATTATAGATGAAGTTCAAAAAGTTCCACATATCATCAATAAAATAAAGACTTTTGTTGATAATAAACCTGACAAAAAGGGTCAGTTTATATTAACCGGATCTGTTGATTTTTTAAAATCTGCAAAAATAAACGAGAGCTTGGCAGGTCGAATGGTTAATTATGAACTTTATCCATTTTCTTTCACTGAGTTAAATGATATAAATTATAATTTAGTAGAAATATTGTTCAACCCCGATTTTTATAAATATTTTGAAAATGTCAAAAACCAAAATCATAATAAAATATTAAACAGATTACTTGTCGGCGGTTTCCCTGAAATTCAAACAATTGATGTTAGCATTCATAAACAATGGTTTTCAAATTATTTCAAAGCAAGAATCAGCAAAGATATTAACAGTCTTACGGAAAACAATTTAAGAAAAGCAAATAAAATTCCTGAATTATTAAAATTACTGGCTATGCAGTCAGCCAACTTGTTAAATATTAGCAATTTAACAAATAAGCTAAAACTAAGTTTTGACACAGTCGGGAATTATATCTTTTTGCTTGAAGCAATGTTTTTAATTGAAAGATTGAAACCTTATGAAAAAAATATCGGAAAACAAGTAAAAAAAATGAATAAATTATATTTCACAGATACAGGTTTTATTAGCAGTTTGTTAAAAATAACGAAAGATAAATTACTGACAGACAGACAATTATTTGGACAGTTGCTTGAAAATTATATTTATAATGAAATGAAAAAACATATTTCGTTTTCAAACAAAGATTTTGAAATGTTTTATTATAGAGACAATAAAACATACGAAGTAGATTTTATTATTGAAAACAATAATGGGGAAATAATTTGTGTGGAAGTAAAAAGTGCTCAAAATATTACAAAAAATGAACTAAAAGGTTTACGAAGTTTTAAGCGAAACTTTGAAAAAATTATTACATCAATGTATGTTTTTTACGGTGGCGAAGAAATTTCTGCTATGAATATTGATAATTTTCCTGTATATTTATTACCGTATAAATATTTTTTTTAGACGTTTTTATGTTCCTAACGGAACGATGAAAAGTCAAAAAAACACTTAAAAACGTGCGCAGGACTTTTCAACGTGTTTTTGTTTTTTATTTATTGTATCTAAAAGCCATTGCACGGATTTTGTTAATAAATATTCTCTATTTGTAGAAGAATTCTAAGCGGTGCAAGAGATGTAGTTTTGAGTTTATCCGTTCCACGGCACGAGTAAAAAAACTTTACAAGGTACGAAGGACTTAAAAACGTTTTTTACTTCTCATCTTTTTTAGACGTTTTTATGTTCCTATCGGAACGATGAAAAGTCAAAAAACACTTAAAAACGTCTATAAGACTTTTCAACGTATTTTTATAAACGATTATCTAAACCTCCAGTTTTGCCACAAATTTTTAACTGCAGGACTAACATTTATTTGAGGGTCTTGTTCTTTACTGTTTACGCGAAGCGATTCTACCGAAACATTTTGCTTAATATAATTCCCAAGTTCCTGATATGTTATATTGCCTTTTGTTTCTTGTAATTTCTTAAGCAAAAAATATGTAAAAATGCCGTGTTTTTCTTTTTTATATGGTAAAGCCGATTGTTTGCCACTGCTTGCCGTAAAAACAACCATATTCCCGCTCATCATTCCTTGTTTTGGCTGTATTTTTACTCC
>JAUVJB010000027.1 GCA_030592465.1 Bacteroidota bacterium
ATGCTGATAATCTCTTCTGATTCTCTTATATCATTAGACAATTCTTTGGCATTTAGATAAGTGCCGCTAATAACCCGCAGAAAAAATCCGGATTCTTTTGCTTCTTTTCTGGATATTCCTACTTTGTTTACAAAGTCCTTTTTGGTCAAAGAGCCATCGGCTTCCTCATAATTTGCGCCTATTGATGTTCCTGCACCACCCAATTGTGACCGTATTCCGGCACATTCAGGAGAAGGGGGAAGCATTTTACATATTTCAAGCATCCTCTGCGAATATCAATAAACGTTCTCTCAAATCATAAGGCTTTTTTGGATTTTCCATTTGGGATTTATTTTGGGATTTTGATATTTGGATTTAATTATTGAGACGATACATTATTTTATCATAATATATTGAGGCTTAAAGCCTAACGTTACAGTCAACTCTTCGCCTACTTCTTTCATATCGTAATCACCTTCTTCGAAAAACCAATTAACCTGAATATTAATCCCATCAGTATAAAATTTATTTATTTCAATTAGAATATCTAAAATAAATTTAGCTGAAGAAGAATTAAAATAGTTAAATTTAAAATTAAACACAAAAGGATTATCTACATAATCATCTGTTTTATCAACTATTGCTTTTCTAAATTGTTGAAGTTTATCTAATATTGGTTTGTAAAAAACTCTTACATCTTCGGGACGTGAATTACCTGAAATTTCAAATAAATTATTTTTTGTATTAAATTCAACTTTTGGAGTTGTTGATGTTCTTTTTATTAAAAAATTTTCCATAGAAATAATATTATTTTTTAGTAATTTTAATATTGTATAAAGACAATAAATCAACAAATTTACTTAAATTAAAAGTCATAGAAGAAATACTATTTTTTTATCATAATATATTGAGGCTGAATATCAAGCATTTCAGTCAGTTCTTCGCCTACTTCTTTCATATCGTCGTCACCTTCTTCGAAAAACCAATTAACCTGAATATTAATTCCGTCAAGATGAAAATTATTTACTTCAATTAAAATATCTAAAATAAATTTAGCCGAAGATGAATTAAAATAGTTAAATTTAAAATTGAAAACAAAAGGATTATCTATATAATCATCTGTTTTATAAGCTATTTCTTTTCTAAAAGCTTCAACTTTGTTTAATATTGGTCCATAAAAAACTCTAACATCTTCGGGTCGTGAACTACCGCAAATTTCAAATAAGTTTTTATTTGGATTAAAGTCAACTTTTGGAGTTACTGATGTTCTTTCTATTAATAAGTTTTCCATAAATAATTTTATTTCTCTGTAATTAAATTGTTACTTTTAAAGTGAAGTACGAAATTTTATCGTTAATTGTTTTAAAATTATATACTAACTTGCTGCTTGCTTTTTTTGCAATCTGTATTATTCCAACACCAGCTTCGCTTTCTTCTAAAATAGTTTTCTCTTTTATTTTACCATAAAAACTTTTGTTTATTTCATCCTCTGACAAGCTATTAACATAATCAAGAATATTTTTAAATTTTTCAATATTTGCATTAAGTACAACATTACTAATTTTAATAACAAAATTATCATCATACCGGGTTAAAATACATTGAGGCAAATATTCTTGATTATTATATCCATGATTATGAACATTTTCAAGAACTTCAACCAATACAGAATAAATTCTTTTTTTTACCAAAGTATCCGAAGAATAATTATCTAATTCCGGTTGAACTTTATCAAGGATAACACCAATTTGTTCAAAGTTTAATACTCCTTTGTATTTTAGCAATTCTACTTCCTTAACCATATTAATAATAAATATATATCTATGTATTTTACAAAATAACAAATAAATTTTAATAAAAAAAAATGTTGTAAAATTATTCTATTTATAAGAACCCATTTTAAGCATAAATATTTCTTTTTCAGTTAAAAATCTCCATCTGCCTCGTTGTATTCCTTTTTTTGTTAATCCTGCAAAATAAACTCTATCTAATTTTTTTACATTATAATTAACTTTATTAAATATTCGCCTAACAATTCTATTTTTACCTGAATGTATTTCAATCCCTATTTGCTTTTTATCATCATCAACATAATTAATAGCATCAACTTTAACAAAGCCGTCATCTAATGTTAGTCCTTCTGAAATTTTGTTCAAATCACTTTTGTCTAAATCCCTGTCGATAGTAACATTATATATTTTTTTCTTATTATATTTAGGATGGGTAAGTTTTTTTGTTAATTCGCCATCATTTGTAAATAATAATACACCTGTTGTGTTCCTGTCTAATCTTCCAACAGGATATATTCTTTCTTCACAAGCATTTTTAACCAAATCAATAACTGTTTTTCTTTCGTGTTTGTCTGATAATGTTGTAATAAAATCTTTAGGTTTGTTTAAAACAAGATAAACTTTTTTTTCAGATTTCAGAACACTTCCGTCATATTTAACAATATCGTTTGGAGAAATTTTTGTGCCAAGTTCAGTAATAAGCTTTCCATTAACAGTAATTAATCCGTTTTTTATATGTTCATCTGCTTCGCGACGTGAACACAAGCCCGATTTTGCAATGTATTTATTCAATCTTATTTCAAAAATTTCGTCAGAAGATTTGCCACTTCTTTTTACTGTTTTGCGTGTAGATTTTGATTCTTCTCGTTTAGAAAAACCCTTATCTTTTGAACTATAACTCCGTGCTTTAGAAGGTTTAAACGATTGATTACGACCTCTCATATTAATTTGAATTTGAATTTGGATTTACATTACAATTTACAACAAAATTTTAAACGAACATAATTTTTTTTTCATCATAACTTAATGAAAAAAAATATTCTCAGATGAAAAATTTATATTATAAAATAAAGTCGGCAAAATTATCTTAATTTTGTCAAGTTTAATCATTTTTATTAAAAAATTAACAATAAATGACACTTATTAAATCAATTTCAGGAATTAGAGGTACAATAGGAGGAAAAATTAATGACGGCTTAACTCCTTTCGACATTATGAAATATAGTGCAGCTTTTGGTATTTGGGTAAAACAACACTCAAACAACAATAATCTTAGAATTGTTATTGGTCGTGATGCTCGTATTTCAGGCGAAATGGTTAATAATATTGTTATAGGAACGCTTATTTCTATTGGCATTGATGTTATTAATATTGGCATGGCGACTACTCCTACAACAGAAATTGCTGTAACAAACTCTAATGCTGATGGTGGAATAATTTTAACGGCAAGTCATAATCCTAAAAACTGGAATGCTTTAAAATTACTAAATAATAAGGGTGAGTTTTTAACTGATGTTGATGGTAAAGAAGTACTATCTATTGCAGATAATGCTGATTTTAACTTTGCTCAAGTTGCTGATTTAGGAAAAGTTGAAAATAATTTTTCTTTTGATGATTATCATATTAATCAAGTAATTAACCTGCCATTAGTTGATGTTAATCTTATTAAGAAAGCTAATTTTAAAATCGCTTTTGATGGGATAAATTCTGTTGGAGGCATTATTATTCCCAAACTTCTGCAAGCACTTGGTGTTGAAAACATTATTAAAATTAACTGTGAACCAACCGGTGATTTTGCACATACACCTGAGCCTATTCCTGAAAATTTAACCGAAATTTCAAGAGTAATCCGAGAGAATAATGTAGATCTTGGTTTTGTTGTTGACCCTGATGTTGACCGTCTATCTATTATTAATGAAGACGGCACAATGTTTGGCGAGGAATATACTATTGTGGCTGTTGCCGATTATGTTATAAGCAATAAAAAAGGTAACACAGTGTCAAACATGTCGTCGTCAAGAGCATTAAAAGATATTGCCGATAAATATGGCGTGAAATATTCTTCATCGGCGGTTGGCGAAGTAAATGTTGTTGATTTAATGAAAAAAACTAATGCAATTATTGGAGGAGAAGGTAATGGTGGTGTAATTTATCCTGAGTTACACTATGGTCGTGATGCACTCGTTGGAATAGCCTTGTTTTTAACTCTTCTTGCAAAATCTCACAAGAAATGTTCTGAGCTTCGCAATTCATATCCAAACTATTACATATCAAAAAACAAAATACAACTTAATAAAAATATTAATGTTGATGAGATATTAAATAAAATTAAAGTAATTTATTTAAACAAGAATGCTAATATTAGTACAGTCGATGGTGTTAAGATAGACTTTGATAAAGAATGGGTTCATTTGCGAAAATCAAATACCGAGCCTATTATAAGAATATATTCAGAAAGCAGCACTCGCCAAAAAGCCGATTTGTTAGCTCAAGAGATTATTGATGAGATAAATAAAATAGTTTGAATTGGTAAATTATTAGTTGTTAATTGTTGAAAAAAACCTGCCGGATTGTTAAAATCCGGCAGGTTCTGGTTGGTTGAAACTAATCATCATCTTCTTCATTATAAAAATATTTTATTTGTGAAGTATTATCTGTGCAATTAATATTTGGACTATTATTATTAAATTCTTTTTGTTTTTTAATCTCTAAATCATAATTTTTATAATAAACAGCCATAACAAGACCTGCGATACCACCAAACAAATGAGCTTCAAAAGATATCTTTTGTTGTAAAGGGAAAACGCCCCAAATTAAACCGCCATATAAAAAAATTGTTAATAGTGATATTGCTGTGAGTCGTGTGTTTTTTCGAATTAGCCCACTAAAAAAAATAAAAGAAGCTAATCCATAAACAATTCCACTTGCTCCAATGTGATAAGCAGAACGAGCTGATACCCATACCCAAAAATTTGTTATTAAATAAATAAATATAAAAACTTTATATGCTACTTTTGGATAAAAATAAAACAGAGCAACTCCTAATATTAAAAAAGGTACTGAATTTGAAATTAAATGATTAAGGTCTGCATGGACTAAGGGTGCCGTTAAAATACCTATTAATCCTTTTACTTTTAAAGGATAAATTCCTAAAAAAGAAAAATCAAGATTTAACTCAATTTCAAAAATTTTAATTACCCAAATAATTACTAAAAACAATACAGGGAAGATAAGGCTGTATTTTAATCTTTTTGTGTCGTTTGCCATAAAATCAAAATTGAAATTAAATATAGTAATAAATATAACAAGTTGAGTTAAATATTAATTTTAATACAATAAATTTATTTATTAAAACGTAACAAATAAAAATAAAATATAAAAAGGAGGATTTATCATAAAAAAAACAATTAAGAAATTTTACTTTATGAAAAATTTTGTATGGTTATTAATTTTCATCTTGACATTAACGACAGTAACTGTTAATGCCAATGCTAATGAGCCAAAAGCAATTGCTTTAAAATTTAAGCTTATTACACCAAACACGGATTCTGTTAAACATGAGAATCCGAAAATACAAATTAAAGTAAATAGGAAATATGATGATAAAGGGAATGTTATTGGTTATGATTCAACTTATTCGTACTCTTATACTTATTCCAACGGGCAAATAAGAGATATTGATGTTGATAGTTTACTAAATTAATTTAAACCATTCTTTTTTGAAAACAGTCCTGATATTTTTAATAATTCTTTTGATGATTTTTTTACTCCGGATTCAATTTTTAAGTTTAATTTTTTTGATGAGGATTTTTTCCAAAAAAAATTTAAAGAAGACAGATTTAATATTGATAAAATAATGAGACAGGTGGATTCTGGTAAAGACGAATATTTTAAACAGAACTATCCAAACATAAAAATTAAAAAAAGCAACCTAAAAGTTAAGAAGACTGAACTCTAAAAAAACAAAAAACCTGCAAAGTTTTACAACTTGCAGGTTTTTTTGTGTTTAAAATCTTAACAAAATAATTATTTCATTAATTCAGCATAGTGTTTATAAAAATATGTTATTGTTTCAATACCTTTATAAAAATTAAACAATGGATAATTCTCATTTGGTGAATGAATAGCATCAGACTCTAATCCAAAACCCATCAATATTGATTTCACATTCAATATTTTTTCAAAAGCAGAAACAATAGGAATACTTCCGCCACTTCGCGTTGGGATTGGATTTTTACCAAAAGCTTCAGCATAAGCCTTTTCCGCTGCTTTATAAGCAATCATATCAGTAGGAGAGACATAAGATTGTCCACCATGAAGTGCTGTAACTTTCACTTTAACATTTTTGGGTGCAATTTTTTTGAAATGTTCTTCAAAAAGTCGGCTTATTTTTTCATTATTCTGATTAGAAACTAAACGCATTGAGATTTTGGCATACGCTTTTGAAGGAAGAACGGTTTTTGCTCCTTCACCTGTATAGCCACCCCAAATTCCATTAACATCTAACGAAGGTCTAATTCCTGTTCTCTCTATAGTTGAGTAGCCTTTTTCGCCACAAACCTCATCAACATCAAGAGCTTTTTTATAATTATTAAGATTAAAAGGAGCCTTTGCCATTTTTTTTCTATCCTCATCAGAGACAATTAAAACATCGTCATAAAAACGGGGTATTGTTATGTAATTATTTTCGTCGGTTAATGAAGCAATCATCTTGCAAAGAATATTTATGGGATTAGCAACTGCACCGCCAAAAATACCTGAATGAAGGTCTTTGTTTGGTCCTGTTACTTCAACTTGCATAAAACTTAAACCTCTTAAACCGGTTGTTATTGACGGAACATCCTGAGCAATCATACTGGTATCGGATACAAGAATAATATCTGATTTTAACATTTTTTTATGCTGTTTGCAAAAATCGCCTAAATTCACTGAACCTATTTCTTCTTCGCCTTCAATCATAAACTTAACATTACATGGCAGAATGTTGTTCTTAACCATTAACTCAAATGCCTTAGCGTGCATAAAAGCTTGTCCTTTAACGTCATCAGCACCTCTTGCCCAAATTTTTCCGTCTTTCACAATAGGCTCAAATGGTTTGGTTTTCCATAATTCAACAGGGTCAACCGGCATAACATCCATGTGTCCATAAACAAGAACTGTTGGCAATTTGGGGTCAATTATTTTTTCTCCGTAAGTAACAGGATTGCCTTTTGTTTCAAACACTTCTGCTTTGTCAACTCCGGCAGCAATCATGGTTTTTTTCCAATACTCAGCTGCCTTATACATATCGGGTTTATGCTCTGATTCTGAACTTATAGATGGTATTCTAATTAATTCAAATAACTCATCTAAAAATCTTTCTTTGTTCTTTTCAATGTAATTTTTTACTTGTTCCATAATTTGTTTTTTTAATTATTTAATTTTCCTTTTAAAGCATTTGAAAAATAAAGATGCAATTGAAGACCAACAACAGAGTAATATTTATTTATACTTGAATAAAGGCTCGCACCAATTCCTAAATCATAAAATATTTTATAAGTGTATTGAACACTTACATAAAAACCAGGGTTTTTAAAATTGCGATACCAATCAACATTTAGAGAATCTGTAAAGTCATAAGTTGTTCCGTAAACATACGATGGACCTGCAAATACAGAAATATTTGATTTGAATTTTTCTTTTCTTAATCCTGCGCAAAGATGCATGTCATTCAGAGCTTGAATGGAATGCACCTGCTGAACTGATCCCGAATAAAAAAAAGCATCTGATGATGTATGATAGCCTGTACTAAAAAACATTTTTTTTATTCTAATATGTACATCAAAATTTATGCTTTGTTCAAATTGTTTTTGATTAAAATCATAACTATTCCCGACACCGAGAGAAAGCCATGAGCTATTTGGTTTATATATCTTATTATCATAAACAAACTCTTCGTCAGGATTAGGTTGCTCTTGCGATACAACAATATTAGAGCTTAAAAGAATTAAGAAAAGGACATTAAATATGTAGTAAATTATTTTCATTTAATATATGTAAAACAACTAATACTCAACAAATTAAAACAATTAATTTTAAATTTTATTATTCCTCTTGTTATTTGCAAAATTAAGATTTTTTGCAGCATATTCTAATTCTTTATACCATTCTTGTCCATATTTTTTAATTAAAGGCTCTTTTAAAAACTTATAAACAGGCACATTCAACTTTTCCCCAAGAGTAACAGCAGCACTACACAACTTATTATGCTCGTAATTTATGGCATCATGCCTTTTATATTTTGTAATCCGGATAGGATAAAGATGGCAAGATATTGGTTTTCTAAATTTAATTTTTTTATCAAAAAAAGCTTTTTCAATAGCACATTTTGCTATTCCATTCTCAAAAATTGTGTATGCACATTCTTTTTGGTTGATTAAAGGAGTAACATAATCGCCTTCAATATCAATGGTATAACACCCTTGTTCATCAATAGCTTTTATTCCTTCTTCGGTAAGATAAGGCTCAACAATTGAATAAATATTATCAATAATATCTAACTCTTCTTCTTCGAGAGGAGCTCCCGAATCACCAACAATACAGCAAGAACCTTTACATGCGTGTAAATCACACACAAATTTTCTCTCAATAACATCTAAGCTTATTATAGTTTTATCTATTTGTAACATACATTTATATTATACTTAAAAGGTTGAGTTCACTCCGAAAAGTCTTTTTTTGCCATGAAGGCACGAAAACACAAAGGCATCCGCCAGCTGGCGGAGTAGAAATTTAAACCATTTGCTGTATAATATGCACAGCATAATATTATTATTTGTTCCATACAAATGACCTTAATGAATTCGAAAAAATTATACCAAAGATTTACCTGTCATCTCCAAAGGAATATTCATTCCCATCAAACTTAAAATAGTAGGAGCAACATCAGCTAAAATTCCGTTATTAATTTTTTTATATCTGTCGGAAACTAAAATACAAGGAACAGGATTTAATGAATGAGCTGTGTTTGGTGTTCCATCGTCATTTATTGCATGGTCGGCATTACCATGATCGGCAATAATTATTAATTCGTAATTATTTTCTGTTGCAGTTTCAACAACCTCACCCACACAAGTGTCAACAGCTGACACAGCTTTTAAAATTGCCTCATAAATGCCGGTGTGTCCAACCATATCGCCATTAGCAAAATTTAGACATACAAAATCAGTTTCTTGTTTTTTCAACTCTTTAATAATTGCATCTTTCACCTTAAAAGCACTCATCTCAGGTTGCAAATCATAAGTTGCTACTTTTGGTGAAGGTATTAAAATACGTTTCTCATTTTTAAACTCTTTTTCTCTTCCTCCTGAGAAAAAGAAAGTAACATGAGCATATTTTTCTGTTTCGGCTATTCTAATTTGTTTTTTTCCTGCATTAGCAAGCACTTCACCAATAGTATTTTTAACATTATCTTTATCGAAAATAATATGCAAACCTTTAAAAGTGGCATCATAAGGTGTCATTGTACAATAATACAATGGTTTGGTTTTCATATTATATTCAGGAAAATCTTTTTGAGTTAAAGTAATTGTTATCTCTTTTGCTCTATCGTTACGAAAATTAATAAAAATTATTACATCATTATCTTCAATTAAACCAATAGGTTTGTTATTTTCAACAACAATAATCGGTTTAATAAATTCATCGGTAACACCTTGGTCATACGATTGTTTAACAGCATCTAAGGCATTATTAGTTTGAAAACCTTCACCTAAAACCAAGGCATCGTAAGCTTGTTTAATTCTTTCCCATCGTTTGTCTCTATCCATCGCATAATACCTTCCGGTTACTGTTGCAATTTTACCTGTAGATGTTTTAAGCCGGTTTTGCAATTCGGTAATAAAGCCCAATCCGCTTTTAGGGTCAGTATCACTACCATCGTTAAAAGCATGAATAAAAACATTTTTTAAACCATAATCATTAGCAATATCACAAAGTTTATACAGATGTTTATTTAAAGAATGAACACCACCATCGGAAACTAATCCGAAAAAATGAATATTTTTATTATTTGTTTTTGCATAAGTGAATGCATCGACCAAAACTTTATTATCAACAATTGAATTATCTTCAATTGCTTTATTAATTTTAACTAAATCTTGATATACAACTCTACCTGCACCAATATTCAAATGACCAACTTCCGAATTCCCAATTTGTCCATCAGGCAAACCAACCTTTTCGCCTGAGGTTATAAGCTGAGAATTTGGGTATTTCTTTAATAAGTTATCAATATTTGGTGTTTTTGCATTATAAATTGCATCAGATTTTGATTTGTCGCCTATTCCCCAACCATCTAAAATCATTAACATGACTTTTTTGCTATTTTTCATATCTTTATATTTAATTTTACTTTTCATGTCATCTCTAAAAAGGATGGCAATTTATGGACTAACGTTCAGAGCGTGATTGGTTATTGCTCCACCCATATGCTAAAGCACAATGTTATTCAATTAAGAGGTTAATATTTTGACTATTAGATTAGCACCACAATTTATTGTGGTGTTTAAAATGTAATAATTATGTCCTAAAAGTCGGCTTTAAGCCGACTTCAATAAATAAAAAATTGTAATTTCACACCATTCTAAAGAATGGTGCTATTCTGATATACTCTTAAATTTAACAAAATTGAACCAAAACTATGGACTAAACTTATATTAATCATCCTTTTTGATACAATATTATTTTCACTACAAAAATAAGTATAAACTTTTTAAATTAAGCAAAAAAAAGCTGCTAATGAAAAACAAAAGCAGCTTAGATAAAAAATTTTCTATTGACGATTGGTTATTGATTTCCGACAGCTGGCGGATTAGTATGCTGAATTTTAATAATTTAACCCCGATACGCTTTACTATGGAGCATGCTTAATGACAACAAATAACTATCAATAACTAACAATAACACAAACAAATAAAATCAACGGAATACAAAAATGCAAACAGCTAAAATTATTGATATTATTACATTGAACTTATTAATTCTTTCATAATTAAAGTCATATTAGGTTCAACTTGACCTGCTACATTTTGAACTTCTTCGTGCGTTGTTTCCATTTCAGTGTCTTCGGGCTCGCTAACATTTGTAATAATTGACATGCCAAAACATTTAATTCCCATCTGATGAGCAACAATAACCTCAGGAACAGTTGACATTCCTGTAGCATCTGCACCAAATGTTCTAAACATTTTATATTCTGCCGGTGTTTCTAATGTAGGGCCCGAGCTTCCAATATAAACTCCTGATTGAACCTTAATATTATTTTTTTCAGCTATTGCTTTAGCTTTTTTAACCAATTCGGGATTATATGTTTTTTTCATATCAGGAAAACGGGGACCTAACTCATCATAATTTTTTCCGTAAAGAGCATTACGAGGAAAAAAATTAATGTGGTCAGTAATAATCATCATATCACCAACATTAAATTTAGGGTTTAAGCCTCCCGCAGCATTTGATACAATAAGATATTTAATACCTAAAAATTTCATTACACGAATTGGGTATGTAACAATATTCATATCATAACCTTCGTAATAATGAAAACGTCCCTGCATGGCAACAACATTTTTGCCACCAAGTTCGCCTAAAATTAGTTTGCCACTGTGTCCCTCAACTGTTGATACAGGAAAATCAGGAATATCTTTATAATCAAACGATTTTTTTACATTTATATTATTTCCTAAACCGCCTAAACCACTACCTAATACAATACCAACCTCAGGTTTAAAATCGATTTTATTTAAAATAAAATCTGCTGTGTTTTTAAATTTTTCTAGCATAATAAATGATAATTTACATTAAAAAATAATTTACTAAGATAAATGTTTTTTTTGAACCTGTATTAATATTTTGATATATTTTTTGCGTTACACTAAAGTCAATATATGTTGAAGTGGTCTCATTTGCACTATATAAGTTTGATTTAAAAAAATAACTGCTTTTTTAAATTCATTTACGTAATTTTAAAATTGTTTGGCTAAATTTAACCAACAACAAATAATTCAAAACATAAAGAATCTCTATTGTTTAGCAAAATATAATTTATGAGACTACTATGAAAAATCAAGAAAGATGTCATTGCTAATGAAGAATCCCGAAGTTTCGGGAAATTAATTTTGTTAAGCGACAGATTATCAGACGATTAAGCCGTTTCGCCGCTAGCTGGCGAATCGCAATGACATTCTACCTGTTTTCGGAATGGATTCATTTATTCAATAATATTAAAAGCTGCTTTTATATACAAATATGCATCAACGGGTGTATGACTTTTCTTAATTTTATCTCTTTTATGACCAAGCCGTACAACAACAGCATTTTTATCGGGTAAAACAAAAATATATTGTCCTAAAATTCCACGGGCATAAGGTATATTATAATTTTTATATTTTATTATCCACCACTGTAATCCGTAAAAATCAACAGGATCGCCATTTTCATCTGATAAAAAAGCTGCCGGTTTAATTGCGTGTTTAATATATGTTTTGGAAACAATACGCTTTGAATCCCATTTGCCTTTATTTAAAATTAACTGACCTATTCGTGCAAAATCTCTTGCGTCAGAATTAAAACAACAGTATGCTTTTTCAATACCATTTTGGTGGTCAAGCGACCATAAAGCATCATTTTTAGCTCCTATTTTTTGCCATATTTTTTCCGAGGCATATTCCGATATGGTTTTACCTGTTACCTTATTTAAAATAATACCAAGCAATTGGGGATTGCAACTTAAATATTTAAAATTCTTACATGGTTGTTCTACAACTTTTAAATTAATAATTTGATTCCATAAATCAGTACCATAATATGCTTTGGTAGTTGTTGAATAAAAACTCCCGTAACTTTCGTCCCAGTTTAACCCCGAACTCATAGTTAACAAATCAATAATTCGCAACTGATTATTTTGAGGATTTTTCGAAAATTCAGGTAAAATATCAACTACTTTTTGGTTCAAACTGTCAATTTTACCTTCGTCTATTGCAATACCAATAAGTAAACTCACAATGCTTTTTGCTGCCGAAAAGGAATTGCTTATAGAGTTTTTATTAAAACTTTCCCAGTATTTTTCATAAAGAATTTTTTTATCTTGTATAACAAGAAATGCAATAGGTTTATATTTTTCAATTTTTTTTAAAGTAGAATCGTTAAGCTTTATTTTGTTATAATCTTTCGACAATTCCCACGGGATATAATTCCCTGCTTTAATTTTTCGGTTTTCGAAAATTTTATAATCGTCAATGCCAACTTTTTGATATGTTATTGCTCTTTGAATATATTTAGGTGATGATAAATAAAATACTAATATTACAATGCTGATAATACAGCCAATTATAAAATGTTTTTTATTTTTCATTGTTTTATTTTTTCGTAAAGAAAATCTAATTATATAAAATTATGAAAGTTTTTCAAAAAAATCAAAATAAATTGATACCGTGGATGTTAAAAAAAAAGGAAAATATAATTAGTTGGTTTTAACTTTTTTTTAAAAAGGGTATTAGACATGAAATAATTTGATACAAAAAATGTTTTTTAGCTCCTTTTTGTTCCTGTGCATCATTATTATGTTAATAACTAATTTATTTGTTTTTTAATGATTAACATTATATTGGGTCTATGTTAAATATAGTGGGTAATTAAATTTTAGTTTACCACAAGTAAAGTAAATCATATTAATAAAATTAGTAGTATTCCTATAACCTCTTGCTCTTTTTTTAGCTAATTGTATTTTAGAATTAAGACCTTCTAATATTCCATTATTTACTCTACTTTCAATATAATTAATAATACCACTCCAATGTGCTTTTATTGTGTTGACAGCCTTTTGAAAAGGATATATTTTACTCTCAATAGCAAAATCACACCAAAAAGCTAAATAGCCTCCGGCTTCCTCTTTATCTTTTATATTCCAAGGTTCTTTTAAAAACCTAATGCTATTGAAAATATTTTTACTGAATTATCCATAATACAAAAATAATATTTTTATCTTTACCCACCTAAATCAACATAGACCCATTATATTTTTGTTTATTAAAGTAATTTGTTCTAAAACCTTTTATTAAAATCCATAACATTATGAAATTAAACGCTTTACACAAAATTGGAATATTTTTATTTATATTTTTATTCCATTCATTCATTATTACAGGTCAAAATCAATACCTTTCATTTAGTGATAAAACAGATAATACAAAACAAAATACACTTCCTGCTTTAATCAAAAATGATAAAGGTACAGCTTATATTGAGTTGGAATACGATTTCCCCGGTGCTGAAGTATCAAAAAAAAATGTTGAAGATGTAATTTACAATTTTCTTCATATCGAAGGATTTGGCAAAACAAATATTGTTGGAAAACCTGCAATGCCTGCACACAATGATTTAATTGCAATTCCTAATAAATCAAAACCGAAGATTATAATACTCGAAACGGAATATAAAGAAGTTTCCGGTTATTATATTCATCCTACATTAAAACCGGCAATGGACACTTATGGTGCTCCATCACCTAAATTTGAAATTGATGAAAAAACATATAATACTGATGCATATTTTCCTTCTGAAAATATTGAAATTACAAAAACTCATCAAATAAGAGGCAATTCTGTTGCTGTTGTACAAATACGTCCTGTACAATTTAATCCTGTTACTCATAAATTAAGAGTATTTTCAAAAATTAAATATAGAATTGAATTTGAAGGACAAAGTAAATCATACAATAATTTAATAAATAACAATACATCTCATTTTGTTAATTTATTTAAAAATATAGTGTTGAATAGAGAAAATATTCCTGATGGCGGGAAAAATAGAGAAAAAGACGGGGTAAGTAAAGATTACATTATAATCACACATTCAGAATACGCTGCAGCAGCGGACACACTTGCCAAATGGAAAAGACAACTCGGCTATAGCGTTGAAGTGGTTTCAAATTCAAGCTGGACTTCTGCTGAGGTAAAAAGTGCTATTCATGACAGATATACAAACTGGACAACAAAACCTGATTATTTTGTGATAATTGGCGACCATACAGGTTCTTATGCTGTTCCTGGAGAAATTCATCAAGACCCTAATTATGGTGATGATTTTGCAACTGATTTATACTATGCTTGTATGGATGGATCTTATGATTATTATCCTGATATGGCACACGGAAGAATTTCCGTATCTTCAGCTACCGAAGCAATGGACGTTATTCATAAGATAGTTAATTATGAAAGAAATCCTGTTAATGATGCAAGTTTTTATACTAATGGTGTAAACTGTGCTATGTTTCAGGATGTGGCTGATACAGAAGCTCCTGATGGTTATGCAGCGAGAAGATTTTGCCATACAAGCGAAGATATAAGAGACTATATGCAAAATAATCAAGGATACACTGTAGAAAGAATTTATTATACTGATGGTGCTAACACTCCAACAAATTATAACAATGGTTATTATTCAAATGGAGAAGCTATTCCAATGGAATTGTTAAGAGCAAATGGTTATGCATGGGATGGAGATCAAACGGATATTTTAAATAGTATAAATTCCGGAAAATTTTATGTGTTTCACAGAGACCATGGATATGTAGGTGGTTCAGGCTGGGCTTCTCCATATTTTACGACTTCTGAAATCCCGAGTTTAACAAATGGTAATAAATTACCTGTGGTTTTTAGTATTAATTGCCATACAGGTGAATTTCAATTAGATAATTGTTTTGCCGAAAAACTTCTAAGGCACACAAATGGTGGAGCTGTAGGTGTTGTTGCTGCTGCTTATTACAGTTATAGCGGTTATAATGACGGTTTTTCTGCCGGAATGATTGATGCCATTTGGTCAGATCCCGGATTAACTCCTACATTTGGCAGTGGAGGCGCTTCAAGTCCTCCTGCATCATCAGCAAATAATACTTATACAATGGGAGATGTTGTAAATCAGGGGCTTGTGAGAATGATAGAAACATGGGATGATAGTAAATATACTAACGAGTTATTTCATTGGTTTGGGGACCCTTCTATGAAGATATGGACAGCTAATCCTAATGATAATATTATTTCTGCAACTGTTCCCGGTTCAGTAAACTGTGATGCAACATCTTTATCAATTTCAGGCTGTAATATTACTGATGCTGTTGCAACATTATATTTTAATAATGAACTTAGAGCAACTGTTCAATTATCAGGCGGTTCCGGCACTATTAATTTTTCTGCTTTTGGAAATTCTACAGAAAAACCAATTGTAACAATTTCAAAACATAATTGTAAACCATTAATTACAGAACTTAACATTACCGGCACTTGTAATTTCCCACCACAAGCTGCATTTACTGCAAGTAACATTAATGTTAATCTAAATAATATTACAGATTTTATTGATGAATCTACGTTTAATCCAACTTCATGGTCATGGACATTTGAAGGAGGAACTCCCGGAACTTCAACAGATGAAAATCCAACCAATATTTTATATGGTGCAGAAGGAACTTTTGATGTAACTTTAATTGCTATTAACGAGCATGGTTCCGATACACTGAAAAAGGTTGATTATATTACAGTAACAAAAGCTCCAATTGTATATTGTGATGCTTCAGGTGGATGTGATGAGTATATTTCACAAGTTCAGGTTGGTGATATTGATAACTCTTCCGGTTGTGATGAATACTATGATTATACTGCATTATCTACTGAAATGTTTATTGATTCTACTTATGCTATTACAATAACCAATGGTAATTCATATTCATCTGACCAATGTGGTATTTGGATAGACTGGAATATTGATGGTGATTTTGACGATGCAAATGAAACTATTACTGTTGCTGGAACCCCAGGTAATGGCCCATATACTGCTTCAATTTCTCCTCCTGCAGATGCAATAAAAGATAGTACAAGAATGAGAATAAGGATAACATATACAGGATCGGTAGATGCTTGTGGTACTGCTTCATACGGTGAAGTTGAAGATTATACAGTTGTTGTTAATAAAGTATCAGCTTATGATGTGTGTGTTGATTCACTAATTCTCCAGGATTTTATTAATCCGGGAGAAATAACACCACAGGCAATTGTTAAAAAATTTGATGATGTAATCGAATCTTTTGATGTAACAATGAATATTGGTTTATACACGTCAACAAAAACAGTTGATAGTTTTTTAGGAAACGATACTGTCAGGGTTACTTTCGATACTTGGAATGTTACAGAAGAAGGAAAATATGATGTTTCTGCATATACCGAATTAACAGGTGATATTAATACAAGTAATGATACAATTACTTCAAACATAATTGTTGCTAAAAATAAAAAAGTTTATTGTTATGTGGCTTATAATAATCCTGAAGATTTACCGCAAGGACCTGCATATTTTTATTTAACTGAGCCAACAAATATTACTTCTATTAGTGATCAATCAAGCGATGATTTTATTTCATCCGGCTCATGGGCAGAAGGAATGTGGTGCGGAGCAACATATTATAGTGATCCAACTGGTGGAGAAATTATAAAAATAGATACAACTACAGGAGTAAGAACTGTTCAGAAATTTGTTGGCAGAAGTTTTAACGGAATGGCTTATGACTGGTCAACAAGTATAATGTATGGTGTTACAACCATTTATCCCGATTCTTATCTTTGGCGTGTAAATCTTGCTGATGGTACTGTTGATTCCATAGGAGTAATTACAGAAGGAACAATTATAAATTTAGCATGTAATCTTGATGGTGAATTATATGGAATAAATATAAGTAATGATACTTTATATCAAATAAATAAAACATCAGCCACAGGTACTCCGATAGGAAATATCGGTTTTGATGCTTCATATGCACAAGACATGGAATTTGACCACTACAGCGGAATATTATATGCTACTGCATATAATAACACTTTAGGAAAAGGAGAATTAAGATATATTGATATTACAACAGGTTCATCCTCTTTACTTGGAACATTTCCTAATGTTACAGAACTTACCGGTTTTGCAATTCCTTATAAAATAGTACGTGCTAATATTGTAGGTTATTCATTTGCCGAACAAACAGGCTCTGCAGAAATTAACCAAACAACTCATACTATTCATGTTGAAGTTGCAAATGGTACTAATTTAACCAATCTTGTAGCTACATTTGTACTATCAGAAGGAGCAACTGCAAAAATTGGTGAAGTTACTCAGGTTAGTGGTGTAACTGCCAATGATTTTTCTTCCGGAGTTGTAAAATATACTGTAATTGCCGAAAATTCTTCTATTACTCAAGATTGGTTTATAGAAGTTACAGAAGCAGGAGCACCTCCAAGTGATCAAACCGATATTATCGGGTATGCTTTTAGCGAACAGGATTCTTCTGCAGTTATTGATGCTAATAATCATACTGTTGATATTTCAGTTGTGAATGGAACAAATTTGTCGAACCTTGTTGCCACATTTACATTGTCATACGGAGCAAGTGCAACGGTAGCGTCTATGACTCAAACAAGTGGAGTAACATCAAATGATTTTTCATCAGGTTCTGTTGATTATCTTATTACTGCAGAAGACGGAACTACTACTCAAGATTGGGTTGTTACTGTGACTACTGCACTTCCATCAATCACAACATCAGTTAGTAGTTTGACAAATTTTGGTGATGTAGTAACAGGAACAACTTCTTCGGAACAAACTTATACGGTAGAAGGAAATAATTTAACTGATGATATTTCATTAACTGCACCTGCAGGTTTTGAAATTTCAACAACAAGCGGTTCAGGTTTTAGCAGTTCTCTCACTTTAACTCAATCGGGCGGAAGTGTTGCAACTACAACTATTTACGTACATTTTGCACCAACAGCAGTTCAGTCTTATTCGGGAAATATTACACACATAAGTACAGGAACAACTCAAGTTAATGTTGCAGTTTCAGGTAGTGGAATTGCTTCTCCTACTCCAATAATCACAACATCACTTAGCAGTTTACCAAATTTTGGCGATGTGGTAACAGGAACAACTTCATCGGAACAATCTTATACTGTAGAAGGAAATAATTTAACTGATGACATTTCATTAA
>JAUVJB010000193.1 GCA_030592465.1 Bacteroidota bacterium
CTTACTAATGAGTAATTTTCTACTTGCAATGATTATTTTTTAAAATAATTTTAGCTTCCGAATTACCCATTTTTTTTGATTTTTTCCAATCTTTACAAGCACCTTTTAAATCACCTGAAAATTTTTTCGTCCATCCTCTGTTATTATATGCATCTTGATTCTTAGGATCTAATAAAATTGCTTTATTTAAATCTGTTAAGGCTGAATTATAATCTTTTAATTTATTATAAATACTGCCTCTGCTAATATATGCACTAACAAAATTTGGCTCCAGCTCTATTACTCTTGTTAAGTCTCTGATTGCTTTATTATAATCTCCATTAACATTAAATACAAAACTTCGTTGTAAAAGTGCATTAATATTATCTTGTTCAATGCTTAATGCCTTTGTATATTCCTTAATAGCTCCATTGTAATCTTGTTCCTGAAATTTTATTAACCCCTGATTTAATAAAGAGTCAACATTTTGAGCTATTGACATATTTGTTAAAACAAAAAAGAAAACTAATAAATAAAATGATAACTTTTTCATGCTGTTAATTTTTTAATTATTTTATACTAAATTAGTATATTAAAATATAAATTAAAATATGTTTCGCATATTTATTTTATTTTTTTAAAATATTTACTATTTTTATGAAAAATAGAATACAAATAAAACCGATTGATTATCAAAAATAAGTTTAAACATATTAAATTAAGAAGTACCAAAATACTAAAAATAACAAGCCTTTTTATATTTTTAGTGTTTAATCCCTTTATTAATAAAGCTCAAGAACCTTTTGTTATTTATGGTCGATTAAAAATTGAGCATGGTGATGTAAAAGGTTCTAAAATAATTGTTAAAAAAAACAATAAAGTAATAAACACTGTTGATTTACCAAATTCCGGCAAATTTGAGTTTGTACTTGATTATAATAGCAATTACCTATTATCTTTCAAAAAAGATGGCTATGTAGCTAAAAGTATTAAAATTATAACAGATTTACCAAGTGATATTTTAGAATCTACTAAAGATGAACCATTCGAACCTTTTCATTTTTTGGTTAGTCTCTTTAAACAATATAAAGGAATAAATACTGTTGTTTTTAACCAACCTGTTGGCATTATTCGTTATAGTGAATCATTAGATGATTTTGATTATGATACGGATTATACAAAAACCGTATTAACAAAATTTAATAAAATTGAAAACGAACTAAAGGAAAAACAAAAACAAGAAGATATAGATAAAGCAAGAGCCCAAGCAGCTGCAAAAGCAAAAATAAAAGCTGAAGAAATAGCTAAAAAATTAGCACAAATTAAAGAGAAGGCAGAAGCTCGCAAAAAAGCTGAGGCAGAAGCTGAGGCTGAGAAACAAGCAAAAAAGGAAGCTAAAGTAAAAGCAGAGCAAGAAGCAATACGTAAAGCTACAGAAGAAAAAAGAATTGCTGACGCTAAAGCTAAAGCGGAACGAGAAGCTCAAATTAAAGCAGAACAAGAAGCAATGCGTAAAGCCGCTGAAGAAAAAAGAATTGCTGACGCTAAAGCTAAAGCAGAACGAGAAGCTCAAATTAAAGCAGAGCAAGAAGCCGGCAGAAAAGCTGAAGAAGAACGTAAAAAAACCGAAGCCGAAGCTAAAGCTAAAAAATTAGCTCAAATTAAAACAAAAGCAGAAGAAAAAAGAATTGCTGACGCTAAAGCTAAAGCTAAAGAACAGGCAGAAAAAGAAGCTAAGTTAAAAGCAGAACAAGAAACAATGCGTAAAGCCACAGAAGAAAAAAGAATTGCTGACGCTAAAGCTAAAGCAGAACAAGAAGCTAAAATTAAAGCAGAGCAAGAAGCACTAAAGAAAGCCGAAGAAGAACGTAAAAAAACAGAAGCGGAAACTAACGCTAAAAAATTAGCTCAAATTAAAGCGGAGCAAGAAGCTAGCAGAAAAGCCGAAGAAAAACGCAAAAAAGCCGATGCTGAAGCAAAAACTAAAAAATTAGCTCAGATTAAAGCCGATGCCGAAGCTGAAGCAAAACGTTTAGCTAACGAAGCAAGAAAAAAAATAAAGCGTAATGCTGCTGCTAAAAAATCTGAACAATTTGATAAAAAAGATTTAGAAACTAAATATACCAAAAATAAAACTGTTGAATTTATTGAAAAATCGAATAGAAAAATAACAAGAGTTATTATTAATGATAATAAAAAAATTATAATATTTATTAAAGTTGTTTACAAGTGGGGTGGTATATTCTATTTCATTCAAGATGAACATTCACATTTTAGAAATATTAGCAAAATATTTTATGAGCTTCAAACTCAATAATTTTTTTTATTTTGCACAAAATATTATTCACAATATGGTTTAAATTTGCAACTTAACCTTTTTTGCAAGTTCTATCTTTCGGCTTTGCAATCCGAAAGACGGCGGGCATTGAAATTTAAAAATAACACTACAAGCCCCTGTGAAAGCTTTGTGAGGTTTAATTTTACCGATGAAGTTACAAACTTCGCCGAAATAAGAAACAAATTGAATAACTTGTTAGAGATTCGGTATTAAATTATATTCAGCTATAGGATAGTATTGTGCTCCGGAAGGCTTTAAAATTGATTTATACAAAATAATTTTTCTCATTTTAACTTCTATATTATTTAAGTTATTACTCAAATTTATTTCATTTATATTAGTCTGTTTATTAAAACGAGCTAAGGTAATATGAGGAATTGGACGTTTAATTTTATTTATTTCTCTACTAAAAATTTTCATCATTGAGATTGACAAATCAGAAAAGCATTCATCTTGCTGAAATCGTGCCCAAATCATATAAGGCTTCCTTTTTGGAGATAACTGAAATCTATCAAAATGTAATTTTAATTCTTTTTTCCCTAATAAAAATTGTTGAAGCATAAAAACGACATTACTTATCTTGTTATTTTCAATATCTCCCAAAAAGCAAGTTGTAATATGTAAATTATCATCAGACACCCATCTTATTCCTTCAATATTTTTATTTTTTATTTTTAATTGATGAAATATTTTTTTTATCTCTTGCTGTATTGGAACACCTACAAATAAACGGGTTGTTTGCATCATTTTTTTTAAATTTAAGATTTTTTTTTATAAATTAATGAAATATTTTGATATTATATCATTAAAATAATTTATTTTTTATAATTTAGTATAAATTTTATTTTAATTAGTTCTTGCACTATTAAAATATAAACTCATGAGACCTGCATGAGCTTACGGGTTAATCCATAGGCTCACAAAAGTTAATGGTTAAATATTAATTCATTTAGTATAAACATTTTATAAAATTCAAACACATGAAAAAAATTATATTACTTATTTTATCAAGTTTTTTTATTGTTAATTTTTCTTTTTCACAGGTTGTCGGAAGTAAATTTGAAAAATTAACAAAATTATACAATGCACAACGCTACGAAGATTGCTTGTATAAGGCTGATAACTATACTTATAAAGATAAAACCCGAAAAGAAGCTGAACCATATTTATATGTGGCA
This sequence comes from Bacteroidota bacterium, assembly GCA_030592465.1. Classification (GTDB taxonomy): domain Bacteria; phylum Bacteroidota; class Bacteroidia; order Bacteroidales; family B39-G9; genus B39-G9. Next base: position 3,496 of record JAUVJB010000193.1, read on the forward strand.
ATGTGTTATTATCAACTATCATTAATGAACGATCCTGATGTACTGGAAGATTATCCCAAAGCTTTAAAAAATGCGATAAAATATCTTATTAAATTTAAAAAGAAAGATAAAAAGGATGAGTATTATACAAATAATATCGATTTTGTAAATAAAATTGCAAATATTATTCTATACCAGGCAAAAAAACATTATAAAGATAAAAGATATCGAAAAGCATCAAGCAGCTATAAACAGTTTTCAAAACTTTTTCCCGCAGACGATAATATAAAATTTATGACAGGTACTTGTTATATGCTTGCTAATAACTATAGTGAGGGTAGAACATATATTTCTGATGCAATTGTCAAACTTCAAGATAATTATAATAAAGAAAAATCGTTAAAAAATAGCAAGACATTACCAATTTTGGAAGATGCTTTTATTCTTTATTCTAATTATTTAGTTAATGATGAAAAAATTGATTCTGCTCAAGCAACAATTTCTATTGCAAAAGATTTTTTTCCAAATAGTGGGAATATTAAAATTCAGTATAATGTCATTAATAAAGTAAAATAAATTTAGATTTAATCACAGTATCTGACATGTTTGCAGTAATAAAAAACAGTATAATTAATTTGTTGATAATCTGAATAATAGAAATCTGCCAGCTGGCCGATTAGCCGATTAGCGGTTTTGTAATAGACTGATGTACAGGCTTATAGCATCCAATTCTTCCGTCAGCTGACGGATTAACCGCTTATCGGCTTTTCGGAGTGGACTCATACATTAAATAAAAAACCGTCTTTTTTATAGACGGTTTTTGTTTATTATTTATTTTTTTCGCTTGTTGTCAATTTTTTCTTCTTTTTAATATTAATTTTAATTTTTTGATTTTTTTTATCAAGACCAACATTAATTGTATCGCCTTCAACTATTGAAGCCTTTAAAATAACTTCAGCCATTTCATCTTCAATATATTTTTGAATAGCTCTTTTTAAAGGTCTTGCACCAAACTTAATATCATAACCTTTTTCAACAATATAATCTTTTGCAGCAGGCGATATCTTTAATGCATATTCTAATTTTTCAACCCTTTCATATAATCCTCTTAACTCAATATCAATAATTATATGAATATCATCGCGCGTAAGAGTATTAAATGTAACAACATCATCAACACGATTTAAAAATTCAGGAGCAAAAGTCTTTTTTAATGCTTTTTGAATAACTTGTTTTGCATAATCATTAGTCGTTTGTGCGTTTGTTTTAGTCGAAAATCCAACAGAACTACCAAAATCTTTTAATTGACGAGTCCCAATATTTGATGTCATGATAATTATAGTATTGCGAAAATCAATTCTTCTGCCTAAGCTATCAGTTAATTGACCTTCGTCAAGCACTTGAAGAAGTAAGTTGAAAATATCGGGATGAGCTTTTTCAATTTCGTCTAATAATACAACAGAATAAGGTTTCCGACGGACTTTTTCAGTTAATTGTCCCCCTTCTTCATAACCAACATATCCCGGAGGTGCACCAACTAAACGCGAAACAGAAAATTTTTCCATATATTCACTCATATCGATTCTAATAAGTGCATCTTTGCTATCAAATAAATATTGAGATAAAATTTTGGCTAACTGAGTTTTTCCGACACCGGTAGGTCCAAGAAAAATAAAAGAACCTATTGGTTTATTTGGGTCTTTTAATCCTGCACGATTACGTTGAATTGATCTGACAATTTTTTTTATAGCTTCATCTTGACCAATTACACTGTTTCTTATTTCATTAAACATGTTTAACAAACGATTCCCCTCTGATTGAGCAATACGTTGCACAGGAACACCGGTCATCATTGCAACGACTTCTGCAACATTATCTTCTGAAACTATTTCACGATGTTTAATTAATTCATTTTCCCATTTATCTTTTTCTTTCTCAAGAGCATCTATGAGTTGTCGCTCATTATCTCTTAAATTTGCAGCTGTTTCAAAATTTTGGCTTTTTACTGCCTTGATTTTTTTTGCTTTTACTTCTTCAATTTGTTTTTCAAACGTTAAAATTTTGTCAGGCACATGAATGTTTAAGATATGAACACGTGCACCGGCTTCATCAAGAGCATCAATAGCTTTGTCCGGCAAATGCCTGTCACTTATGTATCTCTCGGTTAGATGAACACATGCATTTATTGCATCATCAGAATATAAAACATTATGATGTTCTTCATATCTTTCTTTAATATTATTAAGTATCTCAATTGTTTCATCCTGTGTAGTTGGTTCTACAATAACTTTTTGGAATCTACGTTCTAAAGCACCGTCTTTTTCAATATATTGACGGTATTCATCTAAAGTGGTAGCACCAATACATTGAATTTCACCACGAGCTAAAGCAGGTTTAAGCATATTTGCAGCGTCTAACGAACCTGTAGCTCCACCGGCACCAACTATTGTGTGTATTTCGTCAATAAATAAAATAATATTTGTTGC
>JAUVJB010000105.1 GCA_030592465.1 Bacteroidota bacterium
AATTAATGAAATAATCTTAATTTTGAGGTAATTTCATCTATATTATTTAAAAAAAATTTAACAATTATTTTATTGGATAAATAATTGTATTTTTATCGCTCAAACTGGTACACTTTTCAATTATTATAGTGGGTACTTCAATTAATAAAAACAAAGCGGGAACCGAACCGCCAGCCGGCGGTGAGCTCACGCAAGAAAATCGCGAAAAATTTGTGAACGGCAAAGTCCTCAACTAAATTGATTTTTCGGGTTAAGAAAGTTAGGGTTGTTTTATTTAAACTTTTTCAGCTCAAGTTTGTTACCATCAAAAACAGCGTAAGTAAAATTAGTAATCCAATCGCCGAGGTTTATAAATTGGCAGTTATCATTAAGTTTTACATCAATAGGTATGTGTCGATGTCCAAATATCATATAATCGAAATGTTCGTGTTTTAATTTTTCTTTTGCATAAATAACCAAACTTTCTTTATCAACGCCTTTGAAACTTTCAACAACTAATCCTTTTAATTCTCGTCTGCTGTTCGACCATTTATGTGCAATTTTAAAAGCTGTGTTAGGATGTAGTCGTGAAAAAATCCATTGTAGAACAGGATTGGTAAATATTTTTTTTAGTTTTTTATAGCCCTTATCGCCCGGACCTAAACCATCGCCATGTGCGAGAAAGAATTTTTTACCATTAATAATTTTAGTTACAGGTTTGCGATGAAGAATAACGCCTGTTTCTTTTGGCAGATAATTGGTAATCCAAATGTCGTGATTGCCTGTGAAAAAATATACAGGAATACCACTATCTGTTATTTCAGATATTTTGCCGAGAAAACGTGTAAAGCCACGAGGAATAACTTTTTTATATTCAAACCAGAAATCAAAAATATCGCCAAGCAGATAAATTTCTTCAGCATCACTCTTTATTTGGTCAAGCCATTTTACAAAAAGTTTTTCTCTTTCAAGGCTTTTCTCATAAGTAGGAAGTCCTAAATGAGCATCTGAAGCAAAATATATTTTTTTATTGTTTGTCAATTTCAATTAATAAGTGATGAAGCGTTTTTTAATTTATATAATTTATTCAGGTTAAAAGTAAAACGTATTTTTTGCCAATAATTATCTGTAACAAAGTCGTTTGTTTCTTTTAAATCTTCCGACATTATTACAGGAGCATATATTGCAAATATATTATTAATTACCGAAAATTCAATTCCTGCTTCGTAAATAAATTGATTTGATGTGCCATAATTTTTAATATTATCGTAAGTACCAATGTTTGCATAAATTTTAACCGGAATTTTTGAAGGCAAACTACTTGTTAAGTTTAAGGTTGTCAGCCAGTTATTGGTTTGTCCTAAAAAGGTGTATGTTGTAAAACCACCATCGTTCCTAACAAACTGTTGTGATAATAAATGATTATCAGCTTCATTATTAATTGATTCCATACGTCCTAAAAAAATATTATCAAAAGTATAATCCTGATAACCTGTTGAGCCGGAAAGTCTGAAATTATAATTTCCATAATATGTATTAGAATTATAAAGAAATTTACCTGCAAAAAAACGAATGTTTAGCCCTTTCCGAACATTGTTGTAGGTTATTTTATAATTTGTCTCAACCCAACTTTTAACAAAACCTTTGCTTGCCTGAATATTTACTGAAACATTATAAGGATTAATCTTACGCTTGTTTATTAAGTCATATTTAATATTATAAAAATATTTGTGTATGCTTTTGTTATTATAATAATAATTTTCTAAATCGCTTGCTAATATTGAATTAATTGCAATAGAATTATTAATGCTGCTTCGTGGATTTGTTTTTTTGAAATTAATTTCAGTTTTTGCTTCATATCGTTGAAAATCAGCATCACTTTCAGTGGCAAATGAATATTGAGAAGCAGATAAACTGATTTTTAAATTTTGAATGAAACAGTTATTTGGAAATATTTTATAGGATAATAGTCCGAAGCCGGCAATATTATTTTTACTGAAACTATAAAAAGGATTGATTAAATAATCAAATTTTTGTTTGGGTAAAAGTGAGTTGGTAAAAATTACACCAAGCATGCTTTTGTTATAATTATTCCAGCCGAGGAGCGGGAAAAAATTAATTTGTGTTTTGTTGGTATTTTCAACGATTCCAAACATCTTAAATTTTATTGGATTAACTTGTTTCAATATCCCGCGTGTTCGTATTGTATTGTTTTTTCTGTTTACATCAAGCATGTTTTTTGAATAATCAATAACAATTTTATCAGCATCAGGAGTGTTTATTTTAAATTTCTTCTCACCATTAAACCCATCATACCATTGAGAATAAACTACTGTATCGTTTTTTATTTCAGATATATTTAGAGGAGAATTAATTTGCCCTGAATTTTTGACAGTCAATTCGTTATTTTTTATTGATTTCGTTTTATAGTCGATTTTTTTTGTTGTGTTTAAGATGTCGTTAAAGAACCAATCAAGATTTTTATCGGATTTTTTTTCAAAACATTCTTTAAAATCTATTGGATACGGATGTTTATATTGCCATTGTTTAAAAAATTTTTGCATAATCTCATTAAATTTATCTTCACCAAGATAATTTCTTAGATAATCAATTGAAAATGGAACTTTGGAATATGGTATGGCTACATAATTAATTGAGGTATAGTCTTTTGAAGTGAGTGATGCTGATTGGTCAGTGTTGTTTCGGGCTGTAATTAGATATGTCAGTTCTTGCATATATTTATATTTTTCATCTTGTATGCCTATTCGTTTAGCGGTTTTTTCATTTGTTAATAATTTATACGCTCTGTTATTAGGATATTTTGTATTAATATATCGAGCTTCGCTAAAAGTGTTAATGCCTTCGTCCATCCATGGGTATTTTCTTTCGTTAAAACCAAGCATTCCATAAAACCAATTATGTCCAACTTCGTGCATAATTGTAACTTCGAGATTAAATTTATTTGCTGTTCTGCCAATTATATTTATTGTCGGGTATTCCATGCCTCCGCAGGCAGATATTGAGCCGAGAACAGATGTGCAATTATTATATGGATATTCGCCATACCACGATGAATAATATTTAACTGCATCGTTAATATATTCTAAAGCATTTTTCCATTTGTCAGCTCCATAGTTTAAGAAATATACCCATGTATTTACTATATGTTTCGAATCGGGAAAAGTAACCTGACTTTTTAAAACATGATATCGTTTGTCGGCAAACCATGCAAAATCATGAATATTTTTTTCAGTAAATCGTAAAGTTTTTGTTAATGAGTCGGAGGGAGGGAAAGACATATCTTTTTTGTCAAATTTTTTTATTTGTTCTGTTTCTTTAACCTTTTGCTCTAACCGGTTTTTTTCATCATTATTCATTAAATTACCGGTAGCTGCAACAACATAATTTCTTGGTACAGTTATAGATACATCGAAAGACCCAAATTCCGAATAAAATTCACCTTGGTCAAGATATGGCATTTGGTGCCAGCCATATTTATCATATACCGCCGGTTTTGGGTACCATTGCGAAATTTGATACGATTGTTTATAATGTCCTAAACGGGAAAAATTGATTGGGATTTTTACATGAAAAGGTGTTGTTATGGTTATTGTCTCACCTGTTTTTAGCGGTTTGTTTAAATGCAGTTTACAAATATCAATGTAAGTAGAATCTAATTCCCATTTTATTTTTTCTTTGTCAACTTTAAAATCTAAAGAATCAATATAACCTCTATCACTATCTTTAGAAAAATAAAATTTTGTGCTTCCATTTTCAAGCTTTTGTTTTGCAAAAGCAGTATTTTCATTTTTATAAGCATTAGCCCATAAATGGAAATAAATAAAATTTAATGTGTTAGGTGAGTTGTTTGTGTATTCAATAGTTTCATTAGCATACAGTTCGTGCTTAAGGTCATTTAAATGGACATTAATTTTGTAATTTACCCTTTGCTGAAAATATTTTTGTGAATAAACATTGGTTATCATCAATATATTTATAAATAATGTTGCGATTAAAATTTTATTTAGTTTCATAATAAATTAGTTATAAATACGGGATACATTTTTCATTTTAGACAAATTTATAGTGAGAGATGCTACAAATATTTTTTCTCATCTAAAGTTACTCTTTTTATTTAATATTTGAAATTAGATGTGTAAGATATTGGCTAAATTCTAAAATCGTAAATCTAAAATCTTAATTCCCGACACTTCGTGGGATGTTTTTTATGCTCATATTTTAGACAGACAAATTTATTTATTATGAATAGTTTTGTTAAAAACGGGTTGGGCATACATATTGATTAATAAATCAATATTAAATCTTTTTTCTACAGGAATATTATCAATTTGTTTTTTTAGATAATTTAAAAAACCTTCTTTTTCTTCTTGTGAATACTTGTCTTTGTGTTCGTCTGTTTTGTTTAATAAATCGTAGGCAATATAATTTGCCGGCCAAAGTTTGTAATTTGTATGAATTTCTTTATCAATAAGTGTTGTAAGTGTTCTTATTTGGTCATTTTTGTTTTCAATTGTATTTAATACTTCTAATTTGTTTGACATAGGTTTGCCAATAGAAAAATGAATACGACCTTTGTACCCTGAGATATCCTGATACATACTTGCTAAATCATCTTGAGGAGTTTTTTTGTGATTAGGGTCATTTTTTTTAGCAATATTTTCAGTAATTTTTAGAGCATCGCAAGGGTCATATTCATACGAAATTGATAGAGGAACAATATTTAAGAATTCGAAATTCTCATAGGGATTATCACTACCACTCATATTAAGCATTTTAAGCAGACTTGTTTGTGTTTTGTCGTCTCCGTCTTTTGTTCTTCCTTCACGTTGAGCAATCCAAATTGAGCTTTTTTTCTCTGTAATTGTTTTCCTAATATATGCAGACAACTGTTTTGAAGCAGTTAAAGTTTGTTTTACAGGAACACTTCTTTTCACAATAAAACTTTTGTTGAGTTTCACAAGATTAGCTATCCAAGGGTAAACTAATAAGTTATCACCAATAGCTATTTCAACAGTTTTAAAACGATGTTGTACTAAAAGATGATTTAATAAAAGAGAATCGAGAATAATGTTGCGATGATTTGATAAAAATAAATAATTTTTATGTTTTTTAATGTTTTCAATACCGCTACATGTAATACCTTTGGTTGTTTTGTCTATGATGTCAGTAATTGTAGGAGTAACAACACGTTTATGAATACCCATAGTTGACCTAATGTTTTTTAATTTCCATCTAATTACTCTTTCATTTAAACCGGGGTATAAAAAGTGTGTAAATTTAATAAACTGGGGCTCTTTTAATAATTGTTTTATAGCACCATGTATTTCTTTATTATTATATGGTCTAATATCGTCAAAATTTGTTTCGGGTGTCATTTTGGTTATTTTTAATATACAAAGTTAAGAATTATTTTTTTATACCATGCTTCCATTTAGTTTTATTATAAATTTCTCCTGTTTTATTGAAAAATTCCCAATTACCGTGTTTTTTACCTTTTTTATATTTGCCTTTCATTTTTAAAACTCCGTTTTTGTAAAAATAAGCTGCATTACCGTTAAATTTTTTTTTCTCAATACTTATTATTGCTTTACGTTTCCCATTTCTGTAAAATTCGCGGTAAATATTAATAATTTTATTGTTTTTAAATTCGACTTCTGACTTAACTATTTGGTTGGTAGTGTCGTAATAGAATGTGGCAAATCCATCGACGTGTCCGTTTTTGTAATTTACCGAACTCTTTATATTTCCACTTTCATAATATGAACGGCATAAACCGGCAATTTTACCATCGCTGACAGTTCCTTCATATTTAGTTTTTTCATTTTCATAACTTATTAAAAATGCACCGTCTTTTTTTAAATATTGGGGGTCTAAATTAATCTTAAATTTTAATGAATCATACTCTGAAATAAAAAGTTCTTTTTCCGAGGATACTTCTAAATCTTCAAGTTCTTTATTGATTACGGCATTTTCATCATAATTTGTTATTAACAACGATTTTAGAATACCATCATCAGAAACTAATTGAAACCCAATGTTTGTAAAACTTATTATTAACGATTTATTTTCTTTGACTTTTTTTCTTACTCTGTTATCACTGTATTTATAAATTTGAGTGTATAGTTGAGGTGTTTGTATAAAAACTGCAATATTCGATTTTGTGTTAAAATTATCAATAAAATTTGTAAACGAAGTTTCGTTTTTAAGAGTATTACCATGTGTATATTCATCAATCATGTTAATTAGAGATGTTTGTGAATTGCTAAATACAACAAAATTGTCAATAGTAGTAAAAAATGGTTTTTGAATTACCCCAAAAAGTTTTCCAAATAAAAGTTTAAAAAACCCTTTAATGTTAAGATAATTAATTTCATGACCTTTATAATTTACAACATCAAACTTTAAAGGTGAGTGCTTGGTAATTTGTTTTGTAATATGTTTAAGTTTTGTTTTTGCTTTATTAATGTCGTTGGTATGAAAAATTATTATTGCATCATCTTTGTTAACTGTGGCGTTAGGTTCAGGTTTTACAAAAGCAATTTCGTTGCCAATCCAACTTAAAAAATCATCTTGAATATTTATCTTAAATGAGTTCTCAATTTTTTTAATTTTTTTATTGTATTGATTAAACTCTTTAGAGTTTAGAGTATAAAATTGGTTTGACAATTGAATATAAAAATCTGAAAAATTATCGAAACACAAAGGGATATACATGACAGATTTGTCGGGTATTATTTTATAAGCTCTCATTTTGGCAGGTTCAACCATTGATAGTGCTTTAAAATATGACTTAACAGTGTCGTTAATATTTGTATAACCTTCGAGTTGAATGTGATTATTTTTAATATTTGCATTAAATGCAGAGAACATTAATGATTGGCTTGTTGAATTAATAAATTCATTTTCATTTGATGAGAATGTATTTGCAAATCTCTTAAGTTGTGAATAATTAAAATAGAACTTAATAAGTTTCTCGTTGCTTAAATGGTTTGATACATCTTGAAATTTAATGTTGTTTTCCCAGAAATCATCGTTTCTTTGTAATAATGCATCTTCAATTAAAACGCCTGATACGGTAAATAAAACCAAATTATCAATAATTGAGAAATACGTTTTATCATTTGTTTTATTATCAATAAGCTCAAAAATATCACAACCTTTAAAATGGCGTTTATTAACAGTATAATTAAATGCTTTTAAAGCATCTGTCATAAATGATAATTTTGAAGCTTCGGGCATATCAATAATAAAAATAAAATCGTAGTCCACACCAGATATCATGTGAGCTGACATTAAAAATGGTCTGTTGCTTAATAATAAGTCGGAAGCAAAATTATTCTTTAACAGCGAATCAATACTTAAAATATTGTTATTCAGTTTATTAAAATTACTGTTGGTAAGTAATGCCTTGTAAATATTTGTTTTGTTAAACTCGTTCCAAGCTTTTGAAAGGTTTTTGGTTTCAATAATGTAAATGGCATCAGCAGGAACTATGCTAATTGGTTGGCGTTTTTTTGTTTCGTTAAAATAAATATAAGCCATGTAACTACCTATACTTAATATAATTGTGATAATGATGATGAGAAGATATTTAAAAATTTTTTTCATCTGTCTGTTTTTTTTGTAGTTGGTTTGTTTTTCAGCTACTTACGTTGTCTAAAATTTAATATGTAGAAATAATAATGGATTAAGTTACAAATTTAATCTATGAGTCCACTGTGAAAACTAAAATTATTAATTTTTAGCCGATTAGCGGTTTTGTAATAGACTGACGTATAGGTTTATAACTTTTGATCCTTTTATAAAATTAACCGCTTATCGGCTTTTCGAAGTGGACTCATCCATATAAAGATAAATCTCAATTCTTAATTCTAAAATCTAATGTCAATAATTTATTTGTTATCTTTATTTTATCAATAGTTAAATTATAGCGTTAAGCATAATAATAGTAACCGATTACGGACTTTAAACCCATTAAGTTAAGAGTGTTGAAGCAGGCTACTTGCCCGAAAAACATACTATCTCGACTATTATTTTTATGCATTCTGTGTGTAGCTATTTACATTATTTTATAAAATGGTTTTATTAAATTTTTGTTACTAAAGTAAACATCTTAAACATTTTTTTCTTTTTAAAACACTAAGAAAGTATGCTTGTTTAGTAAATTACCTGGATTAATATTTATTAGCAATTGTTCTTTATAAATATCTCTCTTGCTTTTTATCGACAAAATTTTATTCCTGTGTATATTTTTATAGTAAGTTAAATACGAATGAATTAGTATCAAAGGGTAAAAAATTGGAAATAAAAACAATGATCCCTTACTCAATCGTAAATATTTAATTTCATTTATTTTAAAACCTGATAATTTTCCTATTATTCTTAATTTTTGTAATCCAATTAGAAAAATATGTCCATGATAAATTTCATTCGTTATAGATTTATCAGACATCCATATGTCATCAATTTCATTTGGTGGCATTTTTTTATTTGTTTCACTTTCGAATAGTAAGTAACTAAATTTTGCTGATAAATTTGAATAACTTGGTGTTGTTATTAATAGCTTTCCCTGATTTTTTAAAATGCGATTAAATTCTTTAAATACTTTCAATTGGTCGCTAAAATGCTCAATGCCTTCTTGACAAATCAGCATATCCGCGTAATTTTTATTTAAAGGAATTTTATTTACAATATCTGCACGTTTACATTCAACATTTTTCGGCATGAAATACTCAGGAAATAAGTCAAAAGGTTCAACTTTTGCTCCTATATTCATTAAAATCTCTGAGGTTGCTCCATTTCCTGCAGGAATATCAATAACAACTTTATTTTTTAATTCAGTTTTTAAATTGGCCAAATAGTGTTTAATATAATACTTTATGCTTTTGGGATTGTTTACATGCTCATCTATCATTCTATGTCATTTTAAGTTATACACAATTTTTATATAAAATGTAATATTATTACTTTTGAAGATAATAAAATATAAAATTAACAACTTTATTTTTAAAATAAAATATTATGGCAAAACTTCAATGGAAACCAGGGACAATGATTTACCCTTTGCCTGCTGTAATGGTGAGCTGTGGTTCAGATATAAAAGAATATAATATTATTACCGTAGCATGGACAGGTACAATTTGTACAAATCCTGCTATGTGTTACATCTCTATACGCCCTGAGAGGCATTCGTATGAAATAATAAAAAAAAATAAAGAGTTTGTAATAAATCTGACAACAAAAAAATTAGTTTATGCAACGGATTGGTGTGGTGTAAAATCAGGCAGGGAGCATAATAAATTTAAAGAAATGAATTTAACGCCGGTAAAAGCACAAATAGTAAAAGCACCCATTATTAAAGAATCGCCGGTTAATATTGAGTGTAAAGTTAAAGATATTATTCCTCTCGGTTCGCATCACATGTTTATTTCTGAAGTTGTTAATGTTAGTGCCGACGAGGAATATTTTGACCCAAAAACAGGAGTGTTTAAATTATTTAAAGCCTGTCCGATTGCTTATTCACATGGTTTTTATTACGAAATTGGAAAAATGATTGGCCGTTTTGGATTTTCGGTTAAAAAGAAAAAGTGATTAGTGCTTGAAAGAAAACTCTAAAATATCGAATATTATTGCAATACAGCTTATTTTACAAGTTGAATATATTGCTAAATTGTTATTTCCCATATTACTTGTATTTCAATCCCGATGTTTCGGGAAACAATAAAACAATTGAACAATCCGTCAGCTGACGGATTAAAACGGTTTTTATTTTGCAATATCAATAATAGTGCAGATTACAGAGTTTTCGTTCAAGCACTATATAATTATGTAACCGCCATATTTAATTTTAGAAATTATAACATTATAAAGCTATTAACCAATGTGTTAGCGAGCAATAGACAATAATCAATAGTCAATAGAAAATCGCTGAAGCTTCGGGATTGTCATTTAGCTGCGCTGTCATTTAGTTGTTTACTGACAATTTATGACTATCAATGATTATCAATAACTATTAATGGCAATATATGT
>JAUVJB010000212.1 GCA_030592465.1 Bacteroidota bacterium
GAAATGTTCAGTCTTATATCACCTTGAGCGAACTTGAAAGGTGTTGTTATTTAGTTCCGAGCATTCAAAATTAACTTTCAGATTAAAAAAATAATTAGTTATTTTTTTAATCGTATAAATAAATAATTATCTTTGCACCACAAAAATGGTGGATGTAGCTCAGTCGGTTAGAGCACCGGATTGTGGTTCCGGGGGTCGAGGGTTCAAATCCCTTCTTCCACCCGTTTAAAAAGCTATCTATTGGAAGATAGCTTTTTTTTTATTAAATTAGCAGTAACTTAATTTTTTAAAAACGAACCGTCAATGAAATTAATATTAACTTTAATATTGCTGTTTTTTGTGTCGTTATTAAATGCTCAAGTTAATCAAACATCAAAAACACAAATAAAAGAAATAGAAAAAAATAAAAGTGATTTTGAAAATACTTTTATTGAAAATTTTCAAACAACTTCCCAAAACAATAATCCAAATAATTTAGTAAATACAACGCCTTGCTATTTGCCCGGTTGGATGTTAAATCCCCCAAAAGCGACTAATGACAACTTATATATAATCGGTATTTCAGACCCTGGAATGGATTCTACAACAGCCATTGAGTTAGCCGTATTAAGAGCAAAAACTATAATTGCTTTATTAAATAATTCAAACATCAAAAATGTAACCGATTATTATTCAAACATACAAAGTCAAACACACAAAAATATGTTTGAATATTACAGTCAAATATTTGCATCTTATAATGTTGGTAATGAGACAATTATAAAAAAATTCTACACAAAATATAATGAAGCAATAGTACTAATTAATATCCCTGCAAATGATACAACTTTATTCGCCAAAGATTCAATAACACTTAATTGTGAATTATATAAAATGGATATGAATATGGAATATGGCACTCAATATGAAGCTATGTTCAATATAAATACAAAAAAATATAATGACGATACATGCTCAAACAGTCATTACGTTTTAACTGAAGTTAATGGTAATAACGATGTCTTAACTGAATATTTGAATAATAAAATAACGATTCCTAATTACTATTTTAATTACAAATTTTCTGAAAATGACAGTAGTAATATTCAATTAAAAGCAGACACCGGACTTTGGAAAGAATATATTAAATCAATATTGCTAAAGATATTAAATCTATCTCAAATAAATTCGGTTAAAATTAAAACATTAGCCGAGGATTATTCTTCTATTTACGAAAAAATGACACGCGAAATCTCTAATAACAACTTACAATTCAATATTGATGCAATTCAAATAACAAACAATAAATTAGATGTAAAATTGAATGTCTGCCCTTAAAATTATACAAAACTGCTATTCCCGAATACTTGGGGTTAAAAATAAACTTGACAGCTTGGTTTACTCACTCATCTTTTAAAAAAACTTTTCCAAAGTTTGAAACTTTGGAAAAGTTAGACGACAAAATCTCGGTTGTTTAATTTCCGTTTGCAATGCAGGTTTTATATGAGCTAACTAATCAACAAATTGTTTAGCATAGTATTTTGCCGTTAGTTTTTCACCGGTTGCTTTTTCTATCATATTGTTCCAATAATATTTATCAGCTGCGTCAAATATTTTTTCCTTCAAATATTTTCCAACTTCAATATTATTAGCAAAACTTTGATTTTTATAATCATCTGATTTAATAATATTTTTAATAATATAGAAATACAATTGAGATGCCAATAACTCACCGAGCAAATAATTATGGTAATAACAAGGTACTGTTGCAATATGTATTTTCGAAGCCCAATCAGGTTTGTCTCGTGCTTCCGGTTTCTGCAATAGTTGATATTTCTCTACCAAATCCCACCAAAGAATATTCAAATCTTGATCAGGATTTTTATACATGCTTTTCTCGAAACGATACATTACTTGTGCCCATCGGCTAAAAACCAATTGCTCTAAACGTAATGAGTTATAACTATCATCTGCAATTTCAGACTGTTCTTTTTCATTAATCTCAACAACATCAGTCAGCCATTGAGTATTTGTAGCAAAACGTCCAAACATCATTGCAATGGCTTCTGTTGTAAATATATGTGCAGGTTCGCATAAAACATAAGGAATATTCATATCCATATATTTGTCGTAAACAGCATGACCAAACTCATGAAGCATTGTATTCATCCAATTTGCATTGTTTTTAATATTACAAACAACTCTTACATCGCCGTGTTTATCAATATGTGTGCAATAAGCATGTTGATATTTGCCTTCTTTTTCAAATAAATCGCTTTGAGCAACAATTGAATCAACAGGTAAGCCAATACTTTTATAATATATTTTAGTCAGCTCAACAATATTTTTATCCTTAAAATAATTATCAAAATCTACATTGTAAATTTTTGGTGCTTCTTGAAAATAACGATTTTGATAATGCCATGGCATTAATTCCTTTTTGGAAATATTAAAACGTTTTGATAAAAAATCATCAATTTTATTTTTTACTTCTGCAAAAACGTTTTTTGTTAAACTATCAAGTTCATCAAATAATTTATCAATATCATCAGGGTTTTGGTCATCAAGAGTTAAACTCATTTCATGGTAATTGTCAAAACCAAGTTCATGAGCAACCTCATTACGCATTTTAACAATTTTAATAACATCGTTGGCAACAACACTACCAATCTCTTTACTTGCAAGCCATGCTTTTTTTACCTCATTGCCATTGGTTGAGCTAATCAAAATTTCATCTATATCATTGTCGGTCAGAGTTTTGCCATTAATGTTAGCCCTGAATATCGAATATTTTTTTTCAATTTCATTTCCAAGTTTAATAATATTTTCAAGCTTTTTTTCATCAACTTGATTTTTTCGATACTCTCTATACAAAACATCTAATTGACGATTAAGCAGTTCGTCTTTAATAAAATTTGATTCTTTAATTTTTTTTAAAAAGGCAAAATCATCCTTATTTGTATATATTTTGTTAAGCTTAATCTGTAGGTCGGCAGCCTTTTTATAATCCCCATCCTTACCTGAAATAGTTGCATCAAAATAGGCTTCATTAGCTTGTTTAAACAAAACATCAACCTTTAACTCATATTTATTAATAAAATTAATTAACTCTTTCTTCATGTATTTTTTTTATAATTAACATTAAACACGAAACATTAAACCTTAAACTCATATTACTCATCAACATTCCAATCGCCAAAATATTCAATATTAACATTTGTTTTAGGTTCGGTTGTATAAAATTCATTTGAGTTATAAGTCCAACTCATAGTTTTAGAGCCGCCGCCGCTTTGAGTTGTGATTAAAAAACGGTTTGAAAGAGAACCGAAAGAAGAAGCCTGATTACGGGGCGATGCACTATCGCCACCACTTGGGTCAACAGGTATCCAGCCATAATTGGGAATATAAATCTCTGTCCACCGGTGAAAAACATCATCCATGCTTGCATTGTCGCCTCTGCGAGCTATTGAGCCAACATAACGAGCAGGAATGCCGGCAGCTCTACACATTGCAATATATACAAAACTATATTCAGAGCAAGAGCCATTACCTCTGCTTAATACTGCCGGAGCCGTGTTCCAACCTCCAACCATTTCGTAATACATATTTGCAATCAAATAATTATATATGTTTCTTGCCATCCAATAAGGATTTTTTTCATCTCCGACAGCCTTTTTAACAGCATTTTGAATTATCGGATTATTAATTTGATATTTTGCATTATCTGATAGATATTTTTCTTTTATCCCTTTCGGAATATCGTTAATAGAGCCAACCTTATCAGGAAAAATAAAATAACGCACATCATAAGTTTTCACTTTCACAGTCATTTCAACATCCTCTGTTCCTCCTGCCGGGATATTGTCAAAATGAAAATGTGCAGTTTTTTGTTCCCATTTATCTGTTATAATGTCTATTTGCTTTGGTAAATAATTAATACCACCCACAATTGTTTGATTTACTCTATTTGTAGGAATTGCAAGATGAACATCTAATGTTTTTATTTCCCCGGGTCCAAAATTAGTTGTCTGATGAGTATATGTTACTGTTGATTTACATTCGTTCGTCTTAACGAAATTTTCTCCGTCATTAACTTTTAATTTATACAACTTATTATCTTCATAATCTACATTCCAGATATTTTTTCCATCAAAACACAAACCACGAGAATAATTGCCTGGTGTTTTAGCAATAATAATAACACATCCTGAATTTGGGTCAACCATATAAATTTCATCTTTAATTCTATCTGAAATCCATAAATATATACCATCCCATGTTAAGCCTTGAGGATGACCGGCGGGTGATTTGAACGATTTTATGGTTGTGCCGTCTTTAGGGTCAAACTGAACAACAACATCGTTATGGTTGTCTATACACCATAAATATTTACCGTCCCAAGTCAAACCACGAGGCGTGCTTGTTGGTGCTGTTACAGTATGTAAAATAGTGCCGTCTTTAGGGTCAATCTTATAAATTTTTCCGTTATAATTTTCAGCAAGAGGTATTCCTCCTTTTACATCAACACTCCATAAATATTTACCGTCCCAAGCTAATCCCATAGGCCAATATGCCGGAGATTTAATACTTCTGATAACTTGTCCGTTTTGAGGGTTAATACAAAACAACTTATCTTCTTTTCTATCGGCAAGCCATAAATTTTTACCGTCAAAGGTAAGCCCTGTTGAAAAATGTCCAGGAGTGTCAAATGATTTTATTACTTCTCCGGTATAACAATAACTCCTCGTTGGGAATAAAAATAATACTAACAATAAGGCAAAAAATATTCGTTTCATTTTATTTGGGATTTAATTAATTATCTTCATTTAAATTTATTATGATTAAAAATATATTATACATTTAAGAATATTACAAGAGTTAGATATAAAAAAACTAACATTTGCATTAAATTCACAAAAATTAAATTATAAAATTTAGCCTTAAATTTTAGAAGACATAAATGAGTTCTCTCCGAAAAATATTTTTCGTCATTGCGAATCCCGAAGCAACGGGTAAACAACCCCTTTGTATTGATTATCAACAGATTGCTTCTCCGCCAGCCGGCGGATCGCTATGACGTCTATAAAATCTTTTTGTAGTGGACTCATATATCCAAAAATTAATAATAATTCACAACTATTCTCACTAAATAAGACATAACCGGTCTAAAATCTATTAAACAAATATCCGTTTTATAATTGCTAAAAACCGTTTTTTTATAATTATTCTTGGTGATTTAAGTATTGATTTTATCAGATATTTTATTGCATCTTTTTTGTAAGCTGCCAACATTAAA
>JAUVJB010000246.1 GCA_030592465.1 Bacteroidota bacterium
AGCAAGTGCAGGAATATCGGCTTTGTAAAAATAACCGGAACCTTTTAACATCCAATTACTTACAGCTCAGGCAGCAGTAGGGGCAAACATTGCTCCAATATTAATACCCATATAAAAAATATTAAAACCAATATCTCTGTTTTTAGAATATTTTGGGTCATCATACATATTCCCAACCAAAGCTTGTAAATTACCTTTGAAAAAACCGGTTCCTATGGAAATAACAGCTAATGCACTTATAACAAGTGCTAAACCACCATCCATTTTAGTCGGTATGGCTAACAGTATGTAGCCCAGAAACATCACAACAAGCCCGAGAGTAATAGTTTTTCCGTAGCCTAAAAATTTGTCGGCTACAATACCGCCAATTAATGGCATGAAATATACAAATGCAAGAAAAATTCCAAAATATTGTGAAGCTATTTCGTAATCAAAACCGTATTTAGCTTGTAAAAATAAAATGAAAATCGCTAACATTGTATAGTAACCAAATCGTTCTCCCATATTTGAAAAAAGAGCAACGAATAGTCCTTTTGGGTGTTCTTTTAACATAATTTTAATAATTTAAGTTAATAATAATTAATAATATTTTAATAGTTCGTTTAAAACTTACAAAGATAAAATTTTTTTTATATTATGTTTTTTTTTGATACTTTTTTTTGATTATTTGTTTTAAAATTGCGATTCATTCTTTAACTTTATCCTAAAGTTATAAAGTTTAAAGTTGTCTTTGCGACTTCGCGTCTTTACGTGAAATAAAAAATTGGTAATCTCTTAATTATGAATTAAATATAAAAATATAAATACATGAAAATTTTCAAAACCCAATTAGTAAAGCTGATAGATAAATATACTATTGAACATGAGCCAATTTTATCAATTGATTTAATGGAAAGAGCAGCTTCACAGGTTGCCGATTGGTTGATTAATAAATTTAGCAATGACAGAAAATTTAAGATTTTTGTCGGACCCGGCAATAATGGCGGTGATGCTTTGGTTGTAGCTCGATTATTAGCTGTTTGTAGTTATAACGTTAACGTTTATATTGTAAAATTTACAGATAAGTTTTCACACAATTTTAATATTAATTATAACAGGTTGAAAGATTTATCTGAACAAAAAAAACAATTAAAAATTCATACCTTAATACAAGAATCGCAGTTACCAATTATTAATTCAAACAATATTATTGTTGATGGTATTTTTGGTTCGGGTTTATCTCGTCCGCTATCAGGCTTCCCTGCAAAAGTTGTTAATCATATTAATGATAGCGATGCAACAGTTGTTGCTGTTGATGTTCCTTCCGGTTTGTTTGGTGAAGATAACTCTAATAATAATATTAAAAATATTGTAAATGCTGATTTCACATCAACTTTTCAATTTCCGAAATTGTCTTTTCTTTTCCCTGAAAATGATAAATATGTGGGAGTATGGCAAGTTATTGATATTGGTCTTGATAAGAATTTTATTAATGAAACAGAAACAGACTATTTTTATTTTCTAAAAAATGAAGTTAAACTAAAATCACGAAATAAATTCGACCACAAAGGCAAGTACGGACATGCATTGTTAATTGCCGGCAGTTATGAAAAAACAGGAGCAGCAATTCTTGCATCAAAAGCATGTTTGCGAACAGGTGTAGGTTTGTTGACTGTGCATGTTCCTCAGTCAGCTTATGAAATTATGCAAACAGCAGTCCCCGAAGCTATGTTGATGATTGATGAGACTGAAATTAATTATTGTAAAAAAGAAACACTTAATAAATTTAATGCAATAGGCATTGGACCGGGAATAGGTAAAAAAAAATCGATGAAAATGGCATTAAAGGCAGTAATTGAAAATTCAGAAGTGCTAATTGTTTTTGATGCTGATGCAATTAATATTCTTTCGGAAAATAAAGAGTGGTTAAAAAATATTCCGAGAAACAGCATTTTTACGCCTCATCCTAAAGAGTTTGAACGATTAGCAGGTAAATCAACCAATAGTTTTGAACGAAATGAGATGCAAATTAATTTTGCAAAAAAATATAATGTTTATGTCGTTTTAAAAGGTGCTAATACTGTGGTTGCATGTCCTGATGGCAAGTGCTATTTTAATTCAACTGGTAATCCGGGTATGGCAACAGCCGGCAGTGGTGATGTTTTAACAGGAATTGTTTTATCTTTGTTAGCTCAAGGTTATTCATCAAAAGATGCTGCTTTAATTGGCGTGTTTATTCATGGTCTATCAGGTGATATTGCTGCGCAAGAAATGAGTGAAGAAGCTTTAATTGCAAGTGATATAATTTCTTGCCTTGGTAAAGCGTTTAAAGAGATAAAGTTTAGAGTTTGAAGTTTAGAGTTTAATGTTTAGAAAACCTGTCAGAGTGCGAAGCTCCTGACAGCGTTTAAAAGTAAAGTTTAATGTTTCTTGTTTACGAAATCTGACAGTGTTTAAAAAAATTGATGTTTAAAAGTAGAGACGCACTAATGTGCGTCTTTGAATAAAAAAATAAGACCATCCGTCAGCTGACGGATCTAATTTCTGCATATTAAATTTAAAAAAATACAAATAACTGAAAAGTTATTAAAACAAAAATATAAAAATGAAACAAATTATATATATAGTACTAATTATCTTAATAACAAGTGGTTGTGCATCAAAAAAAGTTGTTAATTCAAGTTTTAGTGTTGTTAATGTTAACAGTGATACAAGTTTTTCGCAGAATGCTTTAATTTATGCTTTACCAAAAACTGTTCTTAAAATAAACGTTGAACTTAATAAAATTCAAAGTTTTAGCGGACCTTATTATCAATATGCCAAAAAGTATCTTGGAATTGATGATGGTGTAATCTTTGAAGATAATGTTAGTTATGATATTTCAAATATTGATATTGATAGTTATTCAGAACCTGATACAAATTGTTTCTTTTTAGTGAAATCGCAAAATAATGATGTCGCTAATCTTTTAAACCTTTCACAAAGCGGTTTAATATTATCGATTAATAAAAATGTAGATATTAAAAATGAAAAGCAAACCACAAATTTTTATAATGATAATGATGAGAGCGATTTCTTTTTTATCAATCAATCGGTAAAGAGAAATCTTCAAGAAATAAACCAAAAAGCATATAAAATAGTTAAGACCGATACATCATCAGTAAAAATACCTGTTACAAAGAGATATACAGTTGTTAAAAGCACAGAGTTAAAAGCCGAAGAAGCAGCTAATTTCATTATTAAAATTCGGAAACGCAAATTCAAACTAATTTCAGGAATGTATGAAAAATTTCCTGACGGTGAAGCTGTTGGTCGCATGATTAAGGAGCTGGATAAATTAGAAAAAGACTATCTGTCTTTATTTATAGGTAAAACAATTGAGACAAAAAAAGAATATACATTTAGCTATATCCCTGATGAAAGTTTAATGACGAATCAAAGTATATTGTTTTATTTCTCGTCAGATAATGGTATTTTGATAAATAAAAATTATATAAACCGCACTGTTGCTAATAAACAAATTAGTGGTTATCCTATTATTATTGATGTTGAAAATCTGAATCTGACAAATAAATTAAAAAGAGAATCTTATGAACCGGATTTTCAAACAAATGGCTTTTTTTATCGAATACCTGATTATGGTAATGTGAGAATTATAAACGGAAATAAAGTTATTGCGTCAAAAAAAATATTAATTGCTCAATTTGGTAAATTATGTTCATTACCAAGCAATTTAATAAAAAATAATTATAGTATTGAATTTTATAAAGATTATGGCTCAATAAAATCGGTTAATCAAAACTAAAATAAATATCCGCATATTTATATAGTGACAAAAGCAATATGCTAAAAATTAATTTTTAATTAAGTAAATATTTGTTATAGTTCAACTCTTTCAGAGTTGTTGTGAGCTTACTCGAATATGCCATAAGTTACACCTATGGTTATTATTGTTATACCGCTTTGCGGTAATTTTTTTGAAATTTTTTTATTTGTAAAAATAATAATAAAATAAAAAATATTTAATTCGGTAAGGTTAAACATCAATAACCGATAAAAATTATGTTGATATAAAATACAACAAATCAGAAAGTGCAAAGAAAACAATTTCTTTTGAAATAAATCCCGTATGGGATTAAACAATAATAACCGTATGCGAAGCTTACGGATAAGAAATACAATAAATCAAAACCCCGAAAGGGGTTTAATAAAAAAATATATATGAAAATTACACACAGATACTATATTACTAATTAATATTTTAAATTAAAATACTTATATCTATATTTGTAGATTTTTAAATAAAATGTTAAACAGGGAAATATTAAATTATAAAATATGAAAGGTTTAAAAATAATTGTTCTTGCCAAGCAAGTTCCTGATACTCGGAATGTTGGTAAAGATGCCATGAAAAGCGACGGTACTGTTAACAGAGCAGCATTGCCGGCAATTTTTAA
>JAUVJB010000222.1 GCA_030592465.1 Bacteroidota bacterium
GCGTTATTCGTGGCGGCTCTTGGAACCTTAATAGCGACTACTTACGTTATGCTTATCGTTACTACAACGCACCGCAGTTTAGCTACTACAATTTAGGCTTTCGCCTTGCCAAGACAAATTAAATTTTAGATTTTTTACCTTTTTACCTTTTGGTAATTTTTTTTATAATCAGTAAAGATGCTTGTTCATTTATTTGAGCAGGCATTTTTTTTTTAATTTTTCCAAAGTTTTAAAACTTTGGAAAAGTTAAATAGCATATATGCGAAAGCATATATATGAAAAAAAATTGCTTGCAAAACAATAAAATTGTTGCATATATGGTTAATATTATATCTATATATAGAAAACATATATGTAATGAAAATAAGAATTATAACATTAGTATTTGATGAAAACACACAAGGCTTTAACGATGAGCTTATTAATAAGTTTTGTTTAAATAAAACTGTACATAAAATAGAGACTGAATTTTTTAATACAAACAATAAAGCCTACTGGAGTATAGCAATAATATATGATGAGATGTTAAAACCCGGAGAGAAATTAAAAAACCCATTATCTGAAAGTCAAAAATTATTAATAAAACGCCTTAAAGAATGGCGAAAACAAAAAGCCGAAAAAGCAGGTTTCCCTGTTTTTTTAATTACAAATAATGCACAATTAGAACAAATTGTCAGAGATAAATGTATTACAATAGAAAGTCTTAAAAATGTAAAAGGAATAGGTAAAGCAAAAATTCAAAAATATGGTAAAGAAATAAACCAAATTGTTAAAATTTTTTATGAGCAAAACAAATAATTATCCTGTATTTGAACATTGGTACAGAACTTGCGATTGGATATTACAAACTTCCGAGCGTATGCCAAAACATACACGTTTTACAATAAATAACAGAATTGTAAACCTTGCATTAGAAAATCTTGATTTATTAATATTTGCAATATATTCAAAAAATAAAATTGAGTATTTTAAAAAAATTAATTTGAATTTAGAACGATTGCGGATATTTTTCAGGCTTGTAAAAGACCGCCGTTATATAAGCATTAAACAGTACGAATATATTATGATTGAAATAAATAAAAACGGAAAAATGATAGGAGGCTGGCAAAAAAATGAAAGTATATAAAAATCTTTTCCCGGATATATATTCATTTAATAATTTGCTGACAGCATATAAGAAAGCAAAAAAAGGCAGTAAAACGAATAACAAAAATTCAGAATATTTTTTAAATTTAGAAAAAGAATTATTACAACTTTCGTACGAATTAAAAAATAATTTATATTTACCCTCACCATACCGATATTTTAAAATTTATGAACCAAAAGAACGCATAATATCAGTAGCCGAATTTAAAGACAGAGTTGTACATCATGCAATAGTTAATATCTTAGAACCTATTTACGAAAAAACTTTTATTTATCACAGCTATGCAACACGTAAAAATAAAGGAACGCATAAGGCTATATATCAGGCACAAAAATGTTTTAAAAAAAATAAATGGTTTTTAAAAAGCGATATAAAAAAATATTTCGACAATATTAACCATAAAATATTAATAGATATCATATCAAAAAAAATATGTGATACCAACTTAATTAATTTACTTCAAAAAATTATATCAAATGGAGGTCAAAATGGTACAGGACTTCCAATTGGCAATCTTACAAGTCAGTTTTTCGCTAATGTTTATTTAAACAAATTTGATTATTTTGTAAAAAACGAATTAAAAAGAAAATGTTATTTACGATATATGGATGATTTTGTGATTTTTAGCAATAATAAAAATGATTTAATACAAGATTTAAAGCTGATAAGAATATATTTGTATAATAATTTAAACCTTGTGTTAAAAGAAAAAGTTACATTTATTAATCAACAATTAAACGGATTAAGTTTTCTTGGAACAAGAATATATCCGAATATAATTCGTGTTAAAAATGAGAATTTACGTAGAATAAGCAAAAAAATTAATGAAAAATTATATTTGTATAAAACAAATAAAATATCGGAAGAAAAATTAATTGAAACAATAAACAGTTATAATTCTTATTTAACGAATTTTGATACTAATAAAGTAAAAAGAATTATATTTGCATTAAAGGGTATTTAGTTTAAAAGGTTCGAACCGCGTTATTCGTGGCGGCTCTTGGAACAATAATAGCAACAACATACGTTATGCTAATCGTAACAACAACACACCGCAGA
Source organism: Bacteroidota bacterium (assembly GCA_030592465.1). Classification (GTDB taxonomy): domain Bacteria; phylum Bacteroidota; class Bacteroidia; order Bacteroidales; family B39-G9; genus B39-G9. The sequence goes on from JAUVJB010000222.1 coordinate 2,207, forward strand.
ATAGCAACAACAATATAGGCTTTCGCCTTGCCAATACCAATAACAGTTAGTTTAACTGTTTTTACGGATGCAGTTACTATACAATTATTTGTCTAAAATTAAATATCCTGCACCTTTGTAAAAGGTCAAATATTAAAAAACCGTATGGTTCCCTGTTAATTTTACGAGAGGTATTTAAACCCTCGTAAAGTTAAGGGTTAAAAAGTTTTCGTAAACACACGTTGAAAAGTCTTACAGCCGTTTTTAAGTGTTTTTTAATTAAAAAAACAAATATATGAAAGCACCTTTAGAATACGGGAAATATTATCATATTTTTAACAGAGGGAATAACTATGATAATTTATTTTTGAACAAAGAAGATTATATTTATTTTTTAAAACTTTATGACATTTATATAAATAGTATAGCCGACACTTTTGCTTGGTGTTTAATGAAAAATCATTTTCATATATTAGTTCGTATCAAAGAAGAAAAAGAAATAGGTTTTTTTAATTCTGCTAACTCTCAATCAAAAGATTTTGCATTAAAATGGAAGACTTATTTTACTGAAAAACCGGACAAAAATTATACACGTAAACCTGTTCCTGTAAATCAATTTCAACATTTATTTAATGCTTATGCACGTCAATTTAATATTCGTCATAATCGAATAAGTTCTTTATTTGAAGATAGTTTTGAAAGAATACCTGTTGATGATGAAAAATATTTTAAAAATTTGATACTGTATATACATAACAATCCTGTAACACACGGTTTTGTTGATAGTGTTGATGAATATCAATGGACATCGTATTTGAGTATTTTGTCATTAAAATCAACAAAATTAATGAGAGAAGAAGTAATTGAATATTTTAATGATATTGATAATTTTAAATTTTTACATAATAAACCACAGAACGATGATTTGATAAAACATTTGATTATTGAATAATTAAAGTATTAGTAAGAACACAATGAAAAATTTTAAATAAAAACACACGTTGAAAAGTCCTTCGGACGTTTTTAAGTGTTTTTTGACTTTTCATCGTTCCGATAGGAACATAAAAACGTCTAAAAAGATGAGAAGTAAAAAACATTTTTAAGTGCTACGCACGTTGAAAAGTTTTTTACTCGTGCCGTGGAACGGATAAACTCAAAGCTAAATCTTTTGCATCGCTTAGAATTTTTATAAAGATAGAGAATATTTATCAACCAAATCCGTGCAACGGCTTTTAGATAAATAGAAATCAAACACACGTTAAAAAGTCCTTCGGGCGTTTTTAAGTGTTTTTGAGAAGCAAAACGTCTGAAAAAATTATATGTAATTACAAATAATATTTATATATTTGTAATATATAGCCACGTATAAAAAAATATCATGAAAAAATCAATAATTATATTAACAGTATTGTTTATTTCATTTTCGGTTTATGCACAAAAAGAAATAACAGGTAAAAGCAGTTCATCTTATGTAAATATTACAAAAGACCCACCCAAACCACCATTTCTTGAGATTGTTGACGGCTCACTCGAATTTGTCGATAGTGATGGTAACAGTATAATTAATGCTAATGAGAGTACAAAAATAAAATTTATATTAAAAAATACAGGATATGGTGCAGGGTTAAATGTTAATGCCACAACAAACGAAAAAAATTATACACAAGGCATAAAATTTAATAAAAGTACAAGTATTGGCACTATTCAACCAAATTCGAGTAAAAAGATTGAAATTCCGGTACGTGGTAATATGAATACTATAGATAGTGAAGCTTTATTTTCAATAACAATTACAGAAACAAACGGTTTTGGTATTGACCCTTTTACAATTGAAATACCAACAAAGTCATTTGTTAATCCTGTTGTGAAAGTGGTTGATTATAAGGTAACAAGCCAAAGTGGCACAACATTACAAAAAAAACGTCCTTTTGATGTACAGGTACTTGTTCAAAATATTGGGCAGGGCAGAGCATCCAATGTTCAATTAAGTTTGCCAATACCCGAAAATATATTTTGTTTGTCAGATAATGCTTTGGTAAATATTGCAGCTCTTGCACCAGGTGAAAGTAAACTTATAGAATATAGTTTTATTGCTAATAACAATTATTTGAGTAATGCTATTCCTTTAAATTTTAAGTTAAGCGAGAGTTTTGGGAAATATGCCGAAAATAAGGATATTATTTTAACAATGAACCAGCAAGTATCTAATACAAAGCTAATTGTACAAGGTAAAACAAATCAAAATAAAGAAATTAATATCGGCTCATTAACATCGGCAGTTGATAAAAATATTCCTTTTAATCCGACAAAAAATCCTAAGCTGTTTGCAATTATTATTGGGAACGAAAATTATTCAAACTCATTAAATGCTGAAATTAATGTTGCTTATGCAAAGAATGATGCAAGTGTTTTTAAGAAATATGCTATAAATTGTCTTGGTGTTGAAAAGGACAATGTTTTTTTCTTAACAGATGCAACAGCCGGTATAATGCGTACAAAAATTGAATTAGTCAGCAAGTTAATCTCCAAAATCAAAAATGCAGAATTAATTTTTTATTATGCAGGTCATGGTTTTCCTGATGAAAGTACTAAAATTCCATATTTGATACCGGTAGATGTAAATGCAACAAATCTTGAAGCAGCAATTAAATTGTCTGATGTCTATAAAGATTTTACAAATTCAGGTGCAAAGCGAATAACAGTTTTTCTTGATGCATGTTTTACAGGCGGTGGTCGTGATCAGGGGCTTCTTGCTGCACGTGGA
>JAUVJB010000147.1 GCA_030592465.1 Bacteroidota bacterium
AGAAACAAAGGTATTTATGCCAAAGCACTTGAGTTATATTATGAAGGTGCAAAACTTGCCCAACAATCTAACAATTACGAACAACTCACCTATGCCTATATAAACATTGGAAATATCCATATTTACAGAAACGAGATGAACCAAGCTCTTCTATTTTTTAAAAAAGCTTTTGAAAGTTCAAAAAACACTAATAATATTACACAACAAGCATATATTTATTATAATTTAGGTCGCACATACACTGAACTGGGCAATTATTCTAAAGCTCGTTATTTTGTTGATCAAGTATTAAAAATGAGAAAAAAAAATAATGATGAAGACGGACTTGCAATTGCTAAAAAAAATCTCGGTGATATATTTCTTCAAGAGAACAAACCCAATGAAGCATTAAATGAATATGAAGAAGCACTTAGAATAAGCAAGCGTTTGAATACCAATAAAACAATAATTGCAACTTTAAAAAATGAAATTGCTAAAATATATGCTTCTCAAAAAAAGTTTAAAAAAGCCGAACAATGTGCAAAAAAAAGTTTAAAAATATCACGAGAAATTGGAGCTAAATTCAGAGCCAAAGAAGCAAGTCTCACACTTGCCAATATTTACTCATCACAAGATTTATTCAAAAAAGCTTATCATTATTATTTAGTTTATTCGGCAATAAAAGACAGTTTATATTCTGCAGAGAGCAACAGGCAGATAAACTCAATACAGACACTCTATAAAATAGATAAAAAAGAAAAAGAAAACGAACTGTTAAAAATCGGGAATTTGAATAATCTTGCTAAAATTAAACAACAAAAAATCATAGGAATTTTAATAATAGGAATTTTAATTATATTGATTATTTCTATTTTTATATTATTACATACACTCAAACAAAACAGACTTGCAAATAAACTATTAAACAACAAAACACAAGAAATCTTATCACAGGCAAAAGCCCTAAAAGAAAGTGAGAAAAAATACAGAAATATTTTAAATAATATGATGGATGTATATTATCAAATCGATAATAATCAAAATTTGATATTTATAAATCCTTCCGGAGCACAAGAATTAGGTTATAATAGTGTGGCTGATATATTAGGAAAAAATGTTGCTGAAACAATTTATTACAATAAAGATGACAGGAAAAAATTTCTTTCTGTAATTCAAGAAAAAGGGAAGGTTGAAAATTATGAAGTGCTTCTAAAACATAAAAACGGCAAGCCTGTAAATTTTGAAATAAACTCAAAAATTATGCGAAATGAAACAGGGAAACCTATTGGTATTGAAGGAATAATGCGCAATATTACTAAACGAAAAAAATACTTACAAGAAATAAATAAACTCTCAATAGCAATAGAACAAAGCCCCACAACAATCGTAATTACAGATTTAAAAGGAAATATTGAATATGCTAATCCCCATTTTGAAAAATTAACCGGCTATACTACAAAAGAAGTAATTGGTTTAAATCCCAAATTTTTACAATCAGGAGAAACACCTCAAGAAACTTATGTCTATTTATGGAAAACAATAACATCCGGAAAGATTTGGGCAGGTGAGTTTATCAATAAGAAAAAAAATAATGAAAAATTTATTGAGAAAGCAATAATTTCACCAATCAAAAATGATAAAGGGAAAATAGTTAATTATATTGCTATTAAAGAAGATATTACAAAACAAAAAGAAACAGAACAAGAACTTAAAACAGCCAAAAAACAAGCTGAAGAAGCAAATGCTACAAAAGATAAATTTTTCTCAATTATTGCTCATGACTTAAAAAGTCCTTTTAATGCGATAATGGGATTCTCAAATTTATTATTATTAAGACATAAAGAAATTGATGAAAAAACAAGGGAAATATATATTGAAAACATTTCGAAAAGTTCAGAAAATGCTTTTACATTATTGGAAAATCTTTTACTTTGGGCACGTTCTCAACGTGGCACAATGCAGTTCAATCCTGAATTAATATCATTAAAAACATTATTTCAAGAAATAATAGAATTGCACGAAGAAATTGCCATGAAAAAAGAAATATCTCTAAATTATTTCTTAACTGATGATATCAATATTAAAGCTGATAAAAATATGCTGACAAGTGTTTTACATAACTTAATAACAAACGCTATAAAATTTACAAATATTAACGGTAAGGTTAATTTATCCGCAGTTTTATCAGATAATAACATTGAAATAACAATTGAAGATAATGGTGTGGGAATGGATGAAGAAACAAAAAATAAATTATTTAGATTAGATTCAAATCAGACAACAGTTGGTACATCAGGTGAAATAGGAACGGGGCTGGGATTAGTTCTTTGCAAAGAATTTGTGGAAAAAAGCAGAGGTAAAATATGGGTTGAAAGTGAATTAGGAAAAGGAAGTCGTTTTATTTTTACTTTACCGGCAGAATAGGATAATCTAATAAATAATAAAAAAATGTTTGTTCTTTTTTAGATTTTCCAAGTTTTTATAACTTGGAAAATCTTTTTTCATTTATAATTTAAACATATTATTTTTGAGAAATTTAACCAAAATATCACATATCAAAATAGTTCTCTAAAAATTTCAAAAATGAAAAAAAAACATATATTATTCCTTTTTTATTTTATTATTATTTGCTCTTCGGCATTCTCGCAAAATCAAATAAAGATTGACAGTCTGAAAAATACTCTGAAGCACAGTAGTGATAATTTCCAAAAAGTAAAATTGTTGAATGAACTATGCTGGATACAAAGAAATACAAATACAGATTCTGCACTCTTTTATGGAACACGTGCATTAGAACTGGCAGATAGCATTGGCGACATTGAAAATAAAATTAAGGCATTAAGTTTTACAGGTGTAGTTTATAGAAACAAAGGCATTTATGCCAAAGCCCTTGAACTATATTATGAAGGTGAAAAACTTGCTAAACAAACGAATAATTATGAACAACTCACCTATGCTTATATAAACATTGGTAATATTTATATTTACCTTGATGAATTTAACCAAGCTTTTAAATTTTTAGAAAAAGCTTTAGAGATTTCAAAAAACAATAATAATACATTACAACAAGGATATATTTACTATAATATAAGTCTTGTATATACAAAATTGGGCAATTATTCTAAGGCTCGTTATTTCAATGATAAAGTAATTGAAATGAGAGCAAAAAATCACGAAGAAAACGGACTTTTAATAGCTAAAAAAAATCTTGGTGATATCTTACTTAAAGAGAATAAGCCCAAAGAAGCTTTACAGGAATATGAAAAAACACTCAAACTAAGCAAACGTTTGAATATCAATAAAACTATAATCGCAAATTTAGAAAATGAAATTGCTAAAATATATGCTTCTCAAAAAAAATTTAACAAAGCTAGCCGGTATGCAAAAGAAAGCTTAAAAATATCACAAAAAACAGGGGATAAATTCAGAGCCAAAGAATCAAATCTTACCCTTGCCAATATATACTCATCACAAGGCTTATTCAAAAAAGCTTATAGTTATTATGTTGCTTACTCTCAATTAAATGACAGCTTATTCTCAGCAGAAAGCAACAGGCAGATAAACGCAATACAGACAATATATAAAATAAATAAAAAAGATGAAGAAAATAAACTGTTAAAAATCGGAAAATTGCATAACCTTGCTACAATTAGACAACAAAGAATTATAGGCTGGTTAATAGCAGGAATTTCACTTATACTGACTGTTCTTGTTTTTATATTATTACGTACACTCAAACAAAAAAAACTTTCAAATAAACTATTGATTAAAAAAAATCACGAAATAAATAAACTCTCAATAGCAATAGAACAAAGCCCGTCAACAATTGTTATTACAGATTTGAAAGGAAATATTGAATATGCTAATCCTTATTTTGAAAAGTTAACAGGGTATTCTACAAAAGAAGTAATTGGTTTAAATCCAAGAATTCTGCAATCAGGGGAAACACCACAAAACACCTATATAAATTTATGGGAAACAGTAACATCCGGAAAAACTTGGACAGGTGAGTTTATCAATAAGAAAAAAAATAACGAAAAATATATTGAAAAATCAATAATCTCACCAATCGAAAATGATCAAGGTGAAATAGTTAATTATATTGCTATTAAAGAAAATATTACCAAACAAAAGGAAATAGAACAAGAACTAAAAACAGCCAAAGAACAAGCAGAAGAATTAAATGCTACAAAAGACAAATTTTTCTCAATTATTGCACATGATTTAAAAAATCCTTTCAATGCAATAATAGGCTTCTTAGATTTATTATTGTCAAGTCATAAAAATATTAGTGAAGAAAAAAGAGAACTGTACATTCAAAGTATTTATAAAAGCGCAAAAAATGCTTTTACTTTATTGGAAAATCTTTTACTTTGGGCACGTTCTCAACGTGGCACAATGCAGTTTAATCCTGAATTAATATCATTAAAAACACTTTTTCAAGATATTGTTGATTTGCACAAAGAAACAGCAATAAAAAAAGAAATATCTCTAAATTATTTATTAACTGATGATATAATGATTAAAGTTGATGAAAATATGCTCACCAGTGTTTTAAATAACTTAATAACAAACGCTTTAAAATTTACAAATATTAAAGGCAAGGTTAATTTATCAGCAATTTTGACTGAAAACAACGTTAAAATTACAATTGAAGATAATGGTGTAGGAATGGACGAGGAAACAAAAAATAAATTATTCAGGTTAAGCACAAATCAATCAACAGAGGGTACTGCAGGTGAAATGGGAACAGGATTAGGACTAATTCTTTGCAAAGAATTTGTGGAAAAAAGCAGCGGAAAAATATGGGTTGAAAGTGAATTAGAAAAAGGAAGTCGTTTTATTTTTACTTTACCGGCAGAATAGGATAATCTAATAAACAATAAAAAAATGTTTGTTTTTTTTAGATTTTCCAAGTTTTAACAACTTGGAAAATTTTTTTTTATATCACCTAATAATGTCAACATCCATTAATGATAAACATCCTTCAATAAATAATTTTTCACATAATCATTAACGCCATCCTCAAGTGAATGAAATCCTTTATCATAACCAATTGACAATAATTTTTCCATCTTTGCTTGTGTAAAATACTGGTACTTATCGCGTATATCTTCAGGCGTATCAATAAATTCAATATTTTCGTCAACACCCATTGCTTTAAAGGTATTACTTGCCAAATCGTAAAAAGTACGGGCTTTGCCGGTTCCTACATTATAAATACCTGAATCTTTGCGATGATTCATTAAAAAAAACATTATTTCAGATAAATCTTTTACATAAACAAAATCACGCGATTGATCACCATCTTTAAAATTAGGATTATGTGACCGAAACAACTTCATCTTGCCTGTTTGTTTTATCTGATTAAATGAATGTAGAATAACAGAAGCCATTCGCCCTTTATGGTATTCATTAGGTCCATAGACATTAAAAAATTTTAAACCTGCCCAAAAATAAGGTTTGTTCGGTTGACTTAATGCCCATTTATCAAAATCATTTTTTGATTTGCCGTATAAATTTAATGGTTTTAAATGAATAATATTTTCGTGGCAGTCGTCATAACCATAATCACCCAAACCATAAGTAGCAGCAGACGAAGCATAAACTAAAGGTAGTCCATATTCAACACAAGCAAGCCAAACTTTTTTAGTGTAATTTAAGTTTAACTCATCATAAACCGATTTATCAAAGCCTGTTGTAGCAGACCTTGCTCCCATATGAAAAATAAACTCAACAAATTTTTGATTCTCATTCAACCAATCAAAAAAAACCGTCCGCTCAACCTTTTGAGTATAAACCTTATTCTCAAAATTCTTATTTTTTTGTTTATTTGAGAAATCATCAACGAGAACAATATCTCTATACCCCTCATCATTAAGTTTCTTTACTAAGTTGCTTCCAATAAAACCGGCTGCTCCTGTTACAACAATCATAATACAATTTTTTTGGCTATTTATAAAGTACAAAAATACCTATTTTTACTTGTTAATAAAAATTTGTTTATTAATTTTTGGAATAACATTTAATTCTTGTGCCTTACTAAACAATTCATTAATAGCTTGTTTCCCATCGTGTCCTAAGTCAATTGAAAAATTATTTACATAAAGTTTAATATGCTTATACATAACATCTTGCTCCATCTCTTGAGCATATTGCCTAATAAAATCATAACTCGATTTTGGATTTTCAAATGCATATTCAATACTTTTTCGAAGAACACAATTTATCTTTTTTTGAATATCAACCGGTAATTCTCTATTAACAGCAATTGCACCAAGAGGTATTGGATATTTTGTTGTTTGTTCCCAATATTTACCTAAATCAATAATTTTTTTTAATCCTTTTTGTTGATAGGTAAATCTATTTTCGTGAATAATTAAACCTGCATCACATTCATTGCTTAAAACAACATCTTCAATATCTGAAAAAAGATACTCAATCTTATTTTGTGCCTTTGGATAAGCAATGCTTAACAGCAAATTAGCAGTAGTTAATTTACCGGGAATTGCAATCTTCAGACTATCAATCTCATCAGCGTAAACTTTATGCTTACTTATTAATAAAGGTCCGTTTTTATAGCCCAATGCACTACCTGCATCCAATAAAAGATAATTATCTGACACATAAGAATATGCATGATAACTTAATTTTGTAATATCTAAACTCTTATTAAGAGCTCTCTTATTTAATTCTTCAACATCAGCCATAAACAAATCAAAAGACAAACCTTGTGTATCAATTTTATTATGAAGCAATGCATCGAACATAAAAGTATCGTTAGGACATGTCGATATTCCAAGTTTTAATTTCATTTTTGTTTATTGATATTTTTATTCTTTCTTAATTTAAGTGGGTAATCAAATTTGCCAACCTTTTTAAAGGCTAAAGGCTAAAGGCTAAAAAATTCAAAGTATAAAGTAAAAAAAAGGAAAAAATATATAAAAAAAATAATTTTGAAACACTTTTTATTTTAGCCTTTTTACTTTATTCTTTTACCCTTTCTAAATCATACAGAACAAATATTTTTAATAAAATCAAATAATACTTTATTAAGATTATTCACAGATAGAGGAATATCCCAATTATTTTTATTTCTTACTTCAACATAATTTGAAACAACTCTAATCTCTATAAAAGGTACTTTTTCTAATAAACATACAAAAAATACTGCGGCTCCTTCCATTGTTTCAATGTCGGCATTAAATTTTTGTTTTACTTTACTGATGGTTTCTATATTTCCATGAACAACATTAACAGTTATTGCATCTGCATTTTTTAATTTATTAACAGGCTCTTGTTCAGATTTATAATTGTTTACTAATACCCCATTTATGAAAGGTTTTTCATTATAATTTAACAACCCTATTTCAAAAAGAGTAGAAAAATCATTGTTATCTTCAACGCCAATATCAGAAAACCGCTCAGTTACAACATTTACAACTTGACCAATTTCTATATTATGTGAAAAACTGCCACAAATTCCTGCATTTATAACTAAATCGTAA